>JAFASL010000706.1 GCA_019244535.1 Alphaproteobacteria bacterium | reverse complement strand
GATGCAGAACATATTGTTGTGTTGGACGATGTTCATTCTATGCCCGCGGCTGTGTTCGAAAGCGAAAGGGGCAGCGGCAAAATATTCACCTTGAGCCAAGCAGGATTTTATTTATTCATTCTGAAATTATCTATCCACTTTTGCCGCTTTCATGAGAATGTTGCCAGAGCGCACAGTTGATTTATTGAGTGTGGTTGGGAACCCCCAATAAAGCTCCTCTATCCATTTGCGACGGCCGGCGCGTGGGCTGATGTTCCGTCGTAGCCGCGACCATCACGGGTTGAACACCGATAATGATGTTCCACTCTTGAGCGTGAATTTTCCAGAACACAGGTTTTCCGGCTTTTTTATTGTGCCTCCCGGAAACGCGAAGAATCCCATCTAAAAAACCAATTGTCATGAAAACCACGCCGCAAGCATGTGCCGCCCGATTGCGGCCTGTCATCCGACCGATCCCCCCAATTCCCTGACGCGTTCCTTCTGGTCGGCGGCGGGCTTGAGAAGGCCCGAGACGAGGCTGCGCAATGACGGGACTTCGCCGGGGCGAAACTCGACCGGGCGGCACAATGCCATCGTGATGATGCCGAGGCGGGCCATCTTCTGTGCGGCGTAGGCGCTCTCGGCGGCGCTGGCGCTGAGGCGCTCGATGACGGCACCGCCCAGCGTTTGTACGAGAACGCCGCCGACGAGGTCGACGGCGCCGACCATGCCGGCGCCGCTCGCCAGCCGGCGCAGCAGGTGTACGGTGCCGGCCAGCCCTGGGCGCTGACCGTAGATCTCGGCGATCTCGCGAATGAGGCGCAATGCGCGAGCGGCGAACAGCAGGGTATCGAGCAGTGCAGTCGGGCTCACCGCATTGATCGCGAAGGTCTGGGTTGCGGCGCGGCGGATCGCGGATTCGGCGAGCCGATCGGCCGGCGCGAGCGCGAAGCGGGAAAACAGCTCGAGCGCGTCAGGCCCGCTGTGGTGCGGTTCCCGGACGGCCCGGTATCGAGCGACCGCGTCGCGCAGCAAGGGGTCGCGTGCCAGGATCTCCGCTCCGGCGTCGATCTCCGCCTTTAACTCGTCCGCCAGTGCGAACGGGATCAGTCTTCTCAGGCGCTCCACGGAGCGCAGCCGCCACAGCCCGCGCAATTCGGCGGCGACCCAATAACCCGCTCCGCAAACACCCGCCGTCACCGCCGCGATGGCCGCAATGCCGAGCCCGGCGCCATGGGCGAAGGCCCCGTCGATGAATTCGACGAGGTCGATGCCAATCAGGCCGAGGAGGAGGATACACAAGCCGGCCGCTGCGATCCGAGCGGGCGACCGGGAGCGCCCGATCGGCGGGGAAGGGAGGTCCACGGCGGAGGCGGGCGCGGGGGCCAGATCGAGCCGACCCGTCTCCTCTGTTTCGAGAATGCGCGGCCGCAGCTTTTCCCGGACGGGTTCGCTTGCCAGCGTCATGCGAGGATGTCCTCCAGCAGAAAATCGAGCGCCTTGTCGAGATTGATATGGGGAATGCCGTCGCCTTCCGCGCCGGTGATCCGCGGCGGCTGAAAGACCGGGAACTCGGTGAACCGCTCGCCCCAGAAGCCGGCGGGCGGCGGTGTCACGGGTACGATCCCGGGAAAAAACCGGATGCGCCGTTCGCCGCCCTCGGGCAATCCGACGACGATGTCGACCTTGCGGCCGTCGATCACATCGGTGCCGTCCTCGGTGCAGCGGATCGAGGCGAGCGCCGCCGCGGCGACGCGAGCATGAGCGCCCCTGGCGCGCAGGCTGGGAGCTTCGACCAGATTGGCCATCAGCGCTTCGAGATGGTCGCGCTGCAATGCCGGTACGTGGTCGGCCTTGGTTGCGGCAAAGAGGACGCGATCGATGCGCGCGCCAAACAGCAGGCGCAGCAGGCTTCGTCTGCCGAAGCGGAACGCGGCAAGGGTCAGGTCGAGAGCCAGACGCTGATCGGCAAAGGCTTCCTCACCGGCATTCAGCGCCCGCAGCACGTCGACAAGCACGATCTGGCGTTCCACGTGGCGGGCTAGCAGAGCAAAGAATGGGCGTACGACGGCGCGCTTGTAGGCTTCGAAACGCTCCTCCATCAGCGCGGCGAGAGTGCCGGGCCGGGCGCTTGCCCCGATCGCCAACGGCATCGGACAAAACCACAACAACGAACTATCGGTAATCTGCCCGGGGCTCAAAAACCGGCCGGGCTGCAGCAGGCTCAGCTGCTCGCGTTCCCGGCAGGCGACGAGGAAGTTGCGGTAGAGCTGGTGCGCCTGCAGGGCAATTCCCTGATCTGCGATGCCTTCGGCCGGGTGGCGAGCGAGAAAATCGAGCCAATCGCGGGCGAGCGAGGTGCGCGCCCCAACCCGCGCCAGGGCCAGTGTCGCGCGCGACCAATCGCCATAGCTTTGCTGCAATAAGGGCAGGTCGAGGAGCCATTCGCCGGGGTAATCGAGGATTTCGACCGTAAGCCCGGCGGTGTCGCCGAGGAGGCCCGTTCTGCGGAAAAAGCCTGCTGATGAAAACATTAGTGACAGGCGGGCCCGGCGCAGATCGATCGTGCCCGCAGGCCAGTGCGGCGGGTCGGCCGCGAGCGCGGCGACCGTATCGCCGAGCGGGAACGAAGGCACGTCATCTGCGGGCGCGAGGAGCCGCGTGCCGAGAATCCGCCTCTCCGCCGCAGCACGCAGGAACGGCAAGCGTCCGGGCCTCCCGACCGCGCTCAGGAGATTTTGCACGAAGCTGGTGATGAAGGCGGTCTTGCCCGACCGGCTGAGCCCCGTGACAGCGAGACGCACCGTACGGTTACGAGCCAGCGTTGTTAGGGTCGGCAAGCTATCGAGGACGCGCATGGCGGGAAGAAGCCGAGCCCGCCTTTGTTTCGCTTGTCTGCGGGGCAGGTTGTGAAGGCGGCGCTTAGCCGGGCGGCTTCATCGCCACGTCAAGCATGACATTCGGCAGGATCTCCCGGATGACACTGCGCAATGTCGACTCGTCTGCGGCGGTGGCGGCAGCCAGCAGCCGCCGCGAGCCGCGCCGCAGGATCCGGGCGGTGGCGCGGCCGTCGCGCCCGGCCCGGATCGTCGCAAACGCGTCGGCGGGCTCGATGCGCTTCAAGATGCGCTTCAGCGCCGTCAGACCTTCGGCGGTCTCGACATCGTGCAGCGGCGACTCGGCGGTGTCCGGTTCCGGTTCGTCCTCCACCGCGGCATCGACCGCCTCAACCGGGCGATAACGCGCAAAGGATTGATAAACGGCGCGGCCCGGCGTGGCGTCGATTCGCGATTGCAGCTCCCAGCTCTCACCGCGCGTCGACAATTCGCCGATCAGCGCGAACATGTCGTCGCAATCTTCTTCATGAGAACAGGTCAGGAAAGCGAGACGGCCGTCATGCTCGACAATCCGGTCGTCATCTTCGGCAAACCCCAGCTCCGACAAGGCGTTGTCGAGCGCACGGCGCGACGCGACGAGGAGCGTTGTGACATGCAGGCGCCGGCCGCTCTCCGCCGGGTCCTTCTCCGCCATGATTGTTCCTCCCGCATGAAGACGATCGGCAAGCGTCTTTATCTAGGCAGTGTTCTGGCTCCGCGCGATCAAAAAGATGCGCCGACTGCGCGGTGGTGAACACGGTAACCGCAAAACTGATGACGCACGCCGCATGCGCAATGATTTGGCCCCAAGCGGCAGCTTATCAGACCGGATGACGGATCCTCGCCGATCGCCTAGGCTGATGATGGAAGCATGAGTAAGGGTGACTGCGATGTGGCCGCGCACTGATTTTCTCGAGCTGATCGGCGCCACCCACCCCATAATCCAGGCACCGATGAGCGGCTTCACGACGCCTGCACTCGCCGCAGCGGTGTGCAATGCGGGGGCAGTAGGCTCGATTGGCTGCGCCGGCGTCCCATCGGCAACGGTGCGTGAGCAGGTCATCGCGCTGCGGCAAGCAACAAACCGCCCATACATCCTAAATTTTTTTGTTCACTCGCATCCGCACTTCGACCCCGAAGCAACGGCCCGCATGCGGGCGAGACTTGCAACCTATTTCGACGAATTCGGGCTAGGTGCGGTTCCTGAGCCTAAAGGGCTGTTGCCGTCTTTCGACGAGGAGCAGCTCGACCTGGTTCTCGAATTGCGGCCTCGAATCGTCAGTTTTCACTTCGGCTTGCCGGAGCCGTCCGCAGTTCGGCGCCTGAAGCAAGGCGATTGCCTCATTCTGAGCTCGGCGACGACGGTGGCTGAGGCGCGCTGGCTTGCGGCCAATGGAGCCGATGCGATTATTGCGCAAGGATTTGAGGCGGGCGGACATCGCGGCAGTTTCAACGATAGCCCGGGGGCCGGGATGGTCGGCACGATGGCGCTTGTGCCGCAAATCGTCGATGCAGTCCGCATCCCCGTGATCGCGGCCGGCGGGATCGCCGACGGGCGCGGCCTTGCGGCGGCTTTTGCCCTCGGCGCCAGCGCTGCGCAGCTCGGCACGGCTTTTCTCGCTTGTCCTGAAACCAACGTCACGCCACTGCATCGCGCCCGGCTGCGCGGTGCCACCGATGACGGGACTGAGCTGACGCCCGCTTTTACTGGCCGCCCGGCTCGCGCGATGCGCAACCGCTTCGCAGCGGAAATGGCAGACAGCGACCCATTGGAGTTTCCGCTCCAGGCGAGCCTTCTGCGCCCGCTGTGGGAATTGCCAAGCGAAGCGTCACGTGCCGATTTCGTGCCGCTTTGGGCCGGTCAGGCCGCCCCCTTGATCCGAGAGATGCCGGCGGGCGAGCTGGTCGAGAAACTGGTCAGAGACGCGCAGTCTATCCTGGGCGGGTCAATCTGAACAGGCCGGCACCGGCAACGGCGCCGCACTCGTTGCCGTGCCGCAGTCAGGCCCGAGGTTGCAGCGGCGATTTTGCGGAGAAAGCCTATTGACTCCCCCTAGATCCGCTCGAAGTCGCCCTTCCTCCCGCAGGCATCCGCCCAGGGGATCGAACGGCGCTCTGGTCCTGTGGGGACGACATGCCCGGCTCTGGGGGAGCCGGCGGTGGAGTGAAGTTGCCGGATTGGAGCCGGGCCAGCTCTGCCTGGTTCAGCTGATTTGCAACGTTACCCTGCAGGTTTGGGAAACGGCTCGGGTGATGCGGCGGCTTACCGTGGTGTGCGGCGTGCCGTGCGTGCCGATGATGTGGCGGCATTGCCGAGCTGGTATCGGACATCGAAGCCGGCGGCATTGCTGAGGGAGCCATCGCCGGAGGCGGTGCGGAGGGGGGAGGAGCTGCAGTTGTGCGTGGACCCGAGCTGTAGGGTGTCAGCCCCGGCCCTCCCGGGTTCGGACCAGGCGCACCCAGCGCGTTGCCGCCGGAGGGGTTGGCCGGTTGGGCCCAAACGGGCGCCGAGAATGCGAGGGCGGCAATCACCGCCACACCAGTCATGAGATGTTTCATATCTGCGATCCTTCCTCTCGGTCCTCAGTTGGACATGGTCGAACGAGTGGGGTGGCTCCCGTTATCGAGTATCGTCCACATGCGTTCAGATGGTACGCGCAATAGTTTCTGCGAGGGGTGGCAACGGTTCATCGGCCGCTCGACGGTCGCGGAGGCTGCAACTGGGTTCCTCGCGCCCCAGTTGCGGCCGGCCTGGAAGCTCCCGTAGGTTCAGCTGATCGGCCGTGGTACTTCCATTGGAAGACGGTGACATTTTCCCGCCCTTGCCTGGTGCTTAGCCTCACTGCCGACATAGTGGGCGCCGCACCGTTCAACAAATATTTCATTCTCCAACTCCAGAGCTGGAGCCCGCTGGCCCGAGACCCTCACTCAAGAGCACGGAGCAGGTTGATCATCCGTTGACACAGTTTCCTACTCCGAAGCCCGCTCAGGCACCTCGAATAATATTCAACTAAGTCAGCCTTGGCAAGCGCGATGGTAGCCTAGCAGCTGACCGAATAACCTGAAAAGGCGAATAAAATGCGGTCAGTCGAGACCGCCGAAGCCAGCGAAGTTCCGGATGTCGACCGCGGAATGCGGCCGCATCGGCGCTTGACGGCAAGTGCCTTCTGTCGACGGCTTGCACCCAAAGAAGTCCGCCACCGTCGAGTGTAGTGTGATTGAAGACTCCGGCGGCGGCGGTGAGGAAGGGCGATGACGAGCGCTATAGAGATATCTTAACGAAGACAGATTGTCAGCCGACGCTGTGACGCGAATGTTTTTGTCGAGATGAACTCGACTGTGAAGCCGGTTTTTTCGACTTCTTTTTTGCGTGATGAGACTTCGAAGACCTCTTTTTCTTTGTCGTTGTCGAAGGAGAGGTCGATGTCGAGGTATCGGGGGCCATCGTCTGCCCTGTGCCCGTGCCCATTGTCTGGGCATAGGATTCCGGGCTTAGCGCGGTACCGCCAACAAAGGCGAGTAACGCGAACGCCGAGACAAGCGTCTTCATGAGGGAACTCCTGAGGCAAAATAACGACACATCGTTTTTTCTTGCACTCTTAAGGAGTGCAACCAACCATTACTGCCGCATTAGTTGCGACCACCAGTAGCGCGCCGATATTATCACGTCTTTGGCGAGCGTAGGTAAGAATTATATAAGAAAAATCCCCTGATGTGCGTATTTGGCACCACTCACGAGGGAAGGCAAATACCGGCTCAGCGGTCCGCGGTGTTGGCAGCCATCGCGCATCTGCCAAACAGGCGGAAACTCATTAAGAACTTCTGCAACGGCAGCCTAGCAGGCGAACGGAGCTGCGCGCCGGTCCGCATTATATCCACCGTTCATTGTTCCAAATGTGGGCCGCAAAAGAAAACCGCCGCGGCTGGCCGCGGCGGTTGTCGGGGGCTGAGGAAGCCCCCGACAGGTTCTGCCTTAGAAACCACCTCTATGGGAAGGTGATCTCGACGCGGCGGTTCTGTGGCTCGCGCACGCCTGGCGGCGTCGGCACGCGCAGATCGTTGAAGCTGTGACCAGCCACGACCATGTCGCTGCGCGGGACACCGAGGCGTTCGAGTGCCGCCGCGACAGCGTTCGCGCGCCGCTCGGATAGCCGCTGGTTGTAGCCGAACGAGCCCGTAGTGTCGGTGTAGCCATCCACCCGGATCTGCACGCGGCCACCCGCCTTGTACTGGTTCGCCGCCAGCACGATGATCTGCTGACCTTCCGGCGTGATGTTGTACTTATCCCAGTCGAAGAAGACGAGGAAGACCTGATGGGTCGGTGGCGGCGGCGGGGCCGGCGGGGCTGGGGGCGGCGGGGCCGGCGGCGCACCGAACTTCATCGTCAGGCTAGCGACGATGTTCTGAGTGTTGTAGCCCGACGTGTACTTGAGGCCCGAGAAGCCAAACGGCGGGAAGGGCGCTACACCTTTGTTGTTGAAGCTCGGTTGGGTGCTCGCCATGTAGCGATAATCGAGGTCAAAGGCGAGCAGCGGATTGATATCGTAACGGATACCAGCAATCGCCTGATAACCGAAATTCCAACTGTTCCCTTTCAGGAAAGTCCCGCCGAGCACCGGGTTCGTGAACGGCGTGCCTGCACCGATTCTACCAAGCACGCCACCCGGCCCGCTGACCACGAGCTGGTTCGCGGTAAGTCCCGTCCCAACCGTACCGAGCGACACGCTGTCTACGTTGTTCACCGCGCCGACACCAAACCCGATATGTGGGCTGACGGGCCAGCCGACGGTAAAGTCGTAGATAAAGTTGGTCATAATCGAGTTGGTGTTTCGGTTGCCCGAAAACGCCGTATTGATATTGGGGCCGAAGAACGCGCCAAAACTCGATAGGCCATTGTGCCGATAGCTGTACTCTTCTTCGACACGGAGCGGACCGTACTGGAGACCTAAACGGGCACCGGCGTTGAATCCGCTATTGTAGCGCGCACTGCCGTTAAAGCTGCTGAAGAAGGGACCATTGGGCGGAACAAATCCGGGAGGTGCAATGTCGGCCCTGAATGGCGGGGTCGTGATCGTATCCTTTTGGTTGGCCAGGCTGGTCCACCCGCCCTCCGGACCGACATAGAAGGTCACCGGGTAGGGGCCCCCCAGCCAACCGAATTGCGCATTCGCCTGGGCGCAACTGAACGCCACGGCAAGCGCTGCGCTGGCGCCTAGCAGATAGCGAGTTTTCATCCCTTACCTCCGGCCGCATAATACGCGTGTGACGATGGTCATCCCGCCACCGTTGGCCGATCTTCCCCTTCCACCGATCCGATGGCAAACGGTTTTTGCCTCAACGATACCGCTTGCTGCCGAATCGCTGCAGAACAGCGCGAGCTGCGGCATTTAGGCAACAGTTCGGCTGAAACCTTGCCAAATTCCGTCCGTACGACGCGCGTCTTTTTAGCAACACCGTGCCGGTGATCGTGGCCGCCCGCGTGAGGGAATGCATGCTGTCCGGAACGGAAAAGCCAGTCGAATGTTGCCGTGGCCCTGTTTTGCGCCCGGAACACCCCGGGGGCTCATTCAACGTGCGGTAAAGCTGCCGGAGCCGAATCGCGAAGCGATTTTGCGGTTCGAGTGATGCCTTTTCGGTTTAAGGATCGATCAGAACGCCGGGATTAAGGAGGCCCTGCGGGTCGACCGCGCGCTTGGCGGCGCGCAGCGCAGCCGCGAACAGCTCAGGCCGCTGCTTATCATACCAAGGACGATGTTCGCGGCCGACGGCGTGATGGTGGGTGATTGTGCCGCCTGCGGCGATCAACGCCTCGCTGGCGGCGCTCTTGATCCTCCCCCACTGCGACAACAGATCCCCGTGCCGTCCCAGAGCGTGAAATGTGAAGTACGGCGCTGGCCCATCGGGGTAGACATGCGTGAAGCGGCATGTCACCTGCCCGGGCCGCCCGGTAGCCTCACGGATAGCCGCTTCAGTCGCGGTCTTCACCGCGTTGTGGAAGCCTTCGAACCGCTCCCAGGTGATTGCCGTCTCGAAGGTATCCGCAATGATCGCGCGGCCGATCAGACGTTCGCGGGCATAGGGCATGCGGATGAATGCATTGCGCCACATTCCGGCCGCCCCTTCGCGATGCGCATCTGCGCTGCCCGATTTTTCGGGCACGCCGCCATGATCGGCGCAACATTCCAGCGCGCGGCCGATCCAGGCTTCCACCGGGTGGTCGCCCGATTCGAAAGCCAGCACCATGATTGCCGACGATCCGTCTCCGGCTCCGGTATTGTGGGCCTCTTGCGGGTCGAGGATGCGGCAGTTTGCCGGGTAGAGACCGGCCTGAGCGATCGCCCTGACCCCGCGGGCGGCCGATAAGAAATCGGCGAATTGGACCGCGCCGCCAGCGCGGAAGCGCGGCCGGTCCTGGAGCCGCATCCATGCCTCGGTGATCACGCCCAGAATGCCTTCCGAACCGATGAACAGCCGGTCGGGGCTGGGGCCGGCGCCGGAGCCCGGCAAACGTCGCGTCTGGACGAGCCCGCGTGGGGTCACGACGCGCAAACTTTCCACCAGATCGTCGATATGCGTGTAGAGGGTGGCGAAATGGCCCCCCGAACGCGTCGCGATCCAGCCGCCCAACGTCGAGAATTCGAAGCTCTGCGGGAAGTGCCGCAAGGTCAGCGCGTGGGGCTTCAGCTGTGCCTCGATGGCGGGGCCGAAGACGCCGGCCTCGATGCGTGCGGCCCGCGAGGTGCGGTCGACCTCGACGACTCGGTTCAGATGGCGCAAATCGAGCGAGATCGCCGCCCGGCACTGAGTACCGTCGATCGCCGGCTCGATGCCCCCGACGACGCTGCTCCCGGCACCGAACGGGATCAACGCCGCCTGCGCGCCGGCCGCCCAATCTGCGACCGCCGCGACTTCGGCCTCGTTATGTGGGTAGGCGACGACATCGGGCGCATTGTCATAGAGCCCGGCAATCCCGCGCGCGTAGTCTGAAAAGGACTTGCCGTAAGTGTGCGCGACCCGGTCGTAGGGTTCGCTCGAGCAGCTCGCAGCCAAGGCCGGCGGCGGCGTAATCCTCGGCTGCCGCAATGCGATCTCGGAAAGCGCCGGCGGGCTGCGCTCGTCGAACCGGTCGACCCCAAAGAGCCGGCGGTAGCGGTCGAGAGCGGCGCTCTCCTCCTCGGCGGTCAACCCCTCGCCTTCTCGCCCCCAGCCAAAGTGTTTGAGCCGCCGTTCCGCCATTGCGCTCTCCCGGTTTAGCGAATTTGGAGCATAGCGCGGTGGTCGCGGCGCTCAAATCTGCAGTTCGTCGGCCTTCTTGTTCAACTGATCGATCAGACCGTCGATGCCGCTGGTGCGCAACGTCGCGGCAAACTCGGATCGATGCGTCGCCAGCTCGCTGATTGCGCCCGAAAGGTAAATATCGCGGATCTGCCAGGCGCTGTCGTTGTCGTGGACGACATAATTGATGGCCACCGGCTCACCGTTCGACTTGACGATTTGGGTCTTGATCAACGTGCCGTGCTTGATCTGCTGCTCGCCAAGCACTTTGAATTGCTCGCCGGCATAAGCGTCGAACCGGCTCGCATAAACTGCCGCGATGTAACGGCCATAAGCCTGCACGGCACGTCGCTTCTGTTCCGGTGTCAATCGGCTCCATGATGGACCGACCGACAGGCGCGCCATAAACGGCACGTCGAACGTCGCGTGCACAACCGGCTCCAGCTTCTGGTAACGGCCCTTGGGTCCGAGGGCCGTAGAATGCTGCATGACATCGAGCAGCACGTTATAGAAATTCTGCACGACACCCGTCGGCGGCCCCGCAGCTGCCTGCGCCGCAACCGGAGAGAAAAACACCAGCCAGCCGATCAGAGCGAAACAGAGCCCGCTGGGACATCGGAATATTTGTCGGCGCCGCGGCATGCTCACCCCCTGTTTTGATCGGCGGAATTTGTGCGTCGTCACCACCATGAGATAGCGGCAGAGCGCGCGGCAGTCGAGCCCGCTCGCCGGGCAGGGATAGAATCAACAGCGCCGCGTGAACTTGGGTGTGCTCTAATCCGCACAGGATCCGGAGCCGAATATGACGATGCCTGCGTCCAGCCGCTTTCAAATCACCCCCGATCTGGAGATCTGTCGCATCCTCAATGGAATGTGGCAGGTCTCCGGGGGCCATGGTTCGATCGACCCCAAAAGCGCGGTCGAGGAGATGTTCTCTTACCACGAGGCCGGGTTCACCACCTGGGACCTCGCCGATCATTACGGGCCGGCGGAGGATTTCGTCGGCGCCTTCCGCCGCGAGTTCCTGATCCGTTACGGCGCCGAGCGGCTTCCTGAAATCCGCGCATTCACAAAATGGGTTCCACATCCGGGACGAATGACGCGGCGGATCGTCGAGGATGCGGTCGCACTCTCGCTGTCGCGAATGGGTGTGGACCGCCTCGATCTCCTTCAGTTTCATTGGTGGGATTACACCGACCCGGGCTATCTCGACGCGCTGCGGCATCTCGACGACCTGCAACATGAAGGCAAAATTCGCCACCTCGCGCTGACGAATTTCGACACCGAGCGGGTGCGCGTCATCGCCGATCACGGCATTCGGATCGTGTCGAACCAGGTGCAATATTCCC
>JAFASL010000680.1 GCA_019244535.1 Alphaproteobacteria bacterium | reverse complement strand
GCCTTGTCGAGATCGCCGAGATCGCGGCTCTTCGGGTCGAGCCCCAGATATGCGAGCGCCGCCGGAAAGACCTCCTGCGGCGTGTCGAGAAGCGAAATGCCGCACGGAGCGAGCTTCTCGGCCATTGCCGGATCGAAAATCAGCGCGAGGCTGTCGACCGGCGGGGTCTCGCCTAAGGCCGCGTGGACTTGCGTCTCGTTGTAGCCAATGCCGGTATCGCTCCACAGGTATGGCACGCCGTGCTCGTTGCCGGGGTCGGCGGCAGCGACCAGCGCGAGGATGTGGGGATCCAGGTTCCGCCAGCCGGGAAGCGCAGCTTTGTCCAAGGCCCGGTAAACTCCGGCGGCGATCTGGCGAGCCATGAACGGGCTCGCCGATGGGACGACAACATCGTAACCGGAGCGGCCGGACAGGAGTTTCGCCTCGAGCACCTCGTTCCCGTCATAGACGTCGTAGGTGACCTTGATCCCGGTCTCCGCCTCGAATTTCGGGATCGTGTCCGGCGCGATGTAATCCGACCAATTATAGACATTGAGCCGCGGTTCTTCGGCGGCAGCAACCAACGGTACCACCAATACCGCGCCGACAAGCCACAATACAAAAAGCCAAGCCTTTAGAACCGGCATACGCAGCCGTTACCTGTCAACGCTCCAGAGCGACACGGTTCCAATGGCCGAGATCCGCGGCGGCTGCGTAGGTGCTCTCGAGGAATTCGAGCACGAGCTGATCGGGAGAGGCGGTCTGGCGGACCGCATCGTACGGCAAAATAAACTCATGCAGGTCATGGCTGTAATACGCAGCCTCGGGGCGAATGTGTGCGGCGGCCAGGCCCGCCGGCTCAGGGTAGGCATAGGAATAGAAAGCGGGCTGGCCGAAGCCGCCGTTCCCGGGCCAGAAGCCGCAGCTGCTGACCTCGTGAGAATATGCTTCGCGTGTAACCCGATCGGCGACATTGGGCGTGCCGCCCGGATGCGGGGGCGCGCGGCGGCCGGAAAAGCGGGTGACCGCCATGTCGAAGCTGCCCCAGAAGAAATGCACCGGGCTTGCCTTGCCGATAAAACGCGAACGAAATTGTTTGAGAACCCGATCCACATTGACAAGGACGCGCCAGAACTGCTGCGCATAGCGCGGATCATACGCCGCATGGCTGCGGTCTTGCTCGAACGGAATGGGGTCGGGGAGCTCGACAGGCACGGTCCAGATCGGGACCCCCAGCCCGAGCGCCGTCAGCCGGTCCATCACTCGGTGGTAGAATTCCGCAACCGCGCACGGCTCCAGCGGCAACTTTTCCGATCTGCCGTCGCTCACCTCGATGCACAGGCAGTGGTCGATGAAATCGAAATCGATCTGAAAATCCAGCCGGGTATCATGTGGGATCGGTGAGGTTGTGAGACCGCGGCAGGTCACATATTGCGGCACCTGCCACCAATGGTTCATCATCGGCGCCTTGGCGAGCCGGATCTTGCCGATGATCTGGGTCCAAAGGTGCAAGGTGGCGCAGGTGTCGCTCCATGCGTCGAACGGCAGCGCCGGCCAATTTCCGCCGTCACCCGGACGGCTGTCTCCTGGGTCCGACCCTGTCATTGATTGCGCCGCATAGCAGTGATCCTTCCGTGCCCTGGTATTTAACGTGTCGGCCCAATTCGCGCCATAGAGCGCGCGTTAGGTGACAACGGAAATACGAGCCGCCTCGCCGGAGGCTTCAACCAGCATGGTCGAACAGTCGTTGCCCACCGGTCAGGACAGCGCCTCGGCGCCGGCCGCTTGCCGCGCAAACAGCGCCTTCCGAAACACCACGGGCAGGACGACGATCCTGGTCCGCGATTGCACTTGTCCGGATCGCCGTCCTCATTGCCGCGGCGGTGATTGTCATCCTGTTTGCGACTCAATGGGACCGCTGGGTCGGCTTGGCCGTCAGGCAGGTCACAGACGATGCTTATGTTCGCGGCGACATCACGCCGCTGAGCGCACATCGAGGGCTATGTACACCGCGTTCCCGTCGATGATTTTCAGCGCGTCAAAGTAGGCGAGGTGCTGGTCGAGATCGAGGATGATGATTATCGGGCCCGGGTAGCGCAGGCCGAGGTGGATCTGCTCAGCGGCCAAGCCGCCATCGAAAATCTCAAGGCGCGAAAGGAGGCGCAGCACGCGCAGGTGGCCGAAGCACAAGATGCAACTACCGCGACGCAAGCCGATCTCGAGCGCACCCGGCTCGAGGCGGTACGGCAGCGCACCTTGCTCGCGACCACCTTCGGCACTCGGCAATTGGTCGAGCACGCCGATACCGCTGCGCAGCGCTTCGCCGCAACCTTCGCCCGCAACCAAGCAGCGCTCGAAGCGCAGCACCGCGAAATGGCGGTGCTCGACACGCAGGAGCTGCAATTGCGCGCCGATGCCAAAGCAAAACAGGCGGCGCTCGATCTGGCCAAAATCAATCTCGTCTACACCCGCATAACCGCCCCGGCTGGCGGCGAAGTGAGCGAACGCGACGTCCGCGCCGGGCAGTACGTCCACGCCGGGACGCAGGTCATCGCCTTCGTGCGGACAATGTCTGGGTGGTCGCGAACTACAAGGAGACCCAGCTGACCCATGTCGCGATCGGCCAGCGCGCCGAGATCGGCGTCGACACTTTCCCGGGATTCGTGGTCAATGCGATCGTCGACAGCATCGCGCCGGCGAGCGGCGCGCAGTTCAGCCTGCTGCCGCTCGACAATGCGACCGGCAATTTCACCAAGGTCGTACAGCGGATCCCGGTCAAATTGCGGATCAGCTCCGACGCCCGCTGGCAGGCAAATTGCGGCCGGGCATGTCCGTCGTCGCGACAATCCTGACCGACACCACGCCGCAGCCTTGACCGCGTCCACGACGGCCGCGGCGGCCCCGCTATCACTTCCCGCGACAAGACGCTGCGAGTATCCGGCCGTTGGGGTGGTTGCGGTGATGGCCGCGGTCACCTCGACCCTCAACGCGCGGCTCACGACACAGGGTCTCGCCGATATCCGCGGCGCGCTGGGCCTTGGCTTCGACGACGGATCGTGGATCAGCACGATCTTTTCGGCTGCGCAAATGGTCGTCACGCCCGCGGCGGCATGGATGAGCACCGTGCTCAGCACCCGCCGCGTGCTGCTGTGGACTGGCGCTCTGTTTGCCCTGGCTTCTCTGCCCCCGCCGCTCGTACATGATTACGACACATTGATCGCGCTGCAATGCGTCCGCGGGCTCACGGTCGGCGCCTTCATTCCCGCGGCGCTGGGTTTTGTGCTGCGCAGCCTGGCCCCGCAATGGTGGATCTGGGGCATCGCCGCCTATTCCTTCCGTTTCGTCTTTTCACAGAACATCGGCAGCGCGGTCGAGGGCTGGTATTCGGAGACCGGGCATTGGGAATGGATCTTTTGTCAGAACGTCGTCCTGGCGCCGGTCATGATGCTGCTCACCGCCGTGGCGATGCCGCAGCGGCCGGTGGACCGCGATTTGCTGCGGCGAACCGATTGGGCCGGCATCGTCTATGCAGGTATCGGCTTCGGCCTCATCTATGCCGGCCTCGATCAGGGCAACCGGCTCGACTGGCTCAATTCAGGAGTGGTGACCGGGCTCCTGCTTGGCGGCCGCATGCTCGTCGTCGCCTTTGTCATGCACGAGGCCCGCGCCCAATATCCGCTGATCCATCTCAGCGTGCTGGCCCAGCGCAATATCGCATTGGCGCTCTCCTGATCTTGATCTACCCCGGTTTCGCCACCACCGGAGCTTCCTTTGTGCTGCCCGACTTTCTGACCCGCGTCCAGGGATTGCGCGCCTTGCAGATCGGTGACGCGCTCAACTGGATCGCGCTGCCGCAATTCGTGCTGGTGCCGCTCGTCGCACTATTGCTGAAGCGGATTATTGCTGGTGTTTGGGGCCACGATGCTCGCGACCGGCAGCTGGATCCAGACGGGACTGACTCACGATTGGGCAGGCGGGGATTTCATCGTCTCGCAGCTGGTTGAGGCCGTCGGTCTCGCTTTGCGATCACCTCGGTGATCGCCTTCGCCGTCGCCAACATTACGCCGGCGCTGGCAGCGGCGATCGCCACAACGATCCAGATCGCGCGGTGGCTGGGCAGTGAAATCGGCAGTGTGGTGATGCAGACCTTTGTGCGCGTTCGCGAGCAGGTCTATTCGAATTTTGATCGGACTGCACGTGGTGACCGGTCTGCCGGCGACCGAGCAGGCGGCGGCGCAGTTGTCCGGCCCATTCGGCAGCCGTGCGACGGGAATTGGCGATCCAGCCGCACAAGGCACGGCAGTGCTCGCCAGCATTGTCCGCCGCGAGGCCTATGTGCTGGCCTACATCGACGCGTTCTGGCTGATTGCCCGGGTTTCGCTGGTCGATATTCTGCTTGTGCTCCTGCTGCGCCCGCCACCGCCGAACCCGCTGATCCCCTCACCCCGCGTGTAACGAAAACAGACGGGTCCGGGCCGGCGCCGGTCTCATGTCACGTCGACGACAACGATCTCGGCGTCGTCGATTGCCGTTACGCGCAACACCCGCTCCTCCTGGATCGCCGCGCCGTCGCGCGGGGCGAGGCGGACACCGTTGACGTCAATCCCGCCGGTGGCCGAGACCAAGTAGGCGCGGCGGCCCTCGGCCAGCCGATATTCCGCGGTCTCGCCGGCCTTCAACGTGGCGCCGAGCAGCCGGGCGTCGGCGCGGATCGGCAGCGCGTCGGTATCGCCATCGATGCCGCTTGCCAATGTCACGAAGCGCCCGGAGCGGTCATGCTTGGGAAACGGCTTTGTCCCCCAGCCGGGTTTCTGGCCGCGGCTGGTCGGCTGGATCCAGATCTGGAACAGCGTTGTCGTCTCCGGCTCGAGATTATATTCCGAATGCCGGATCCCGGTGCCGGCGCTCATTACCTGGACATCGCCGGCTTCGGTGCGGCCCTTGTTGCCGAGGCTGTCCTGGTGGGTAACCGCGCCTTGCCTGACATAGGTGATGATTTCCATATCGGCGTGCGGATGCGGCGGAAAGCCGGTCCCGGGTGCAATCTCGTCGTCGTTCCAGACCCGCAGAGCGCCCCAGCTCATGCGGTTCGGGTCGTAGTAATCCGCGAACGAGAAATGGTGTTTGGTGTCGAGCCAATCATAGTTGGCGCCGCCCAGTTCCTCAAAAGCTCTGCGTTCGATCATTCCAACCTCCAACGAGCCATGTCGGTCATACTGCTGGAAAAATTGGGGCATGCCGCCGATTTAAAAATAGAACCGTCCGAAACACATCGTTTCCAAAAATTGGATGCCGCAGCTGCCCGATCTCGAAGCCTGGGCGATCTTCGCCAAAGTCGCCGAAGCCGGCTCCTTTGCCGGCGCCGCCGCAGAGCTCGAGCTTTCGAAGGCGACGGTCTCGAAAGCCATTTCCCGCCTGGAGCGGCGACTCGGCGAGCGCCTCTTCCACCGCACCTCCCGTCGGTTGTCGATGACCGAAACCGGCCGTGTCCTTTCTGTCCGCGCGGCTGGAATCCTTGCCGATGCAGAGGCTGCAGAAGCCGAAGCACTCGCGCAGTCGGCGACGCCGCGCGGCCGGATACGAATGGCGGCGCCGATGTCGTTCGGCATCGAGCATGTGGCGCCGGTGTTGCCGGATTTCTTCCGCGACTATCCGGAAATCTCGATCGACCTCCATTTGAGCGACCAAATTGTCGAACTGGTTGGCGGCGGCTTCGATCTGGCCTTGCGCATCGCCGCGCTGTCGGATTCGAGCATGGCCGCCCGGCGCCTCTGCCAGGTGCGGCGTCTTCTGGTTGGCGCTCCCGGCTACTTCGCCAGCCACGGCCGCCCGTCGCACCCGGGAGACCTGGCGGCGCATGCCTGCCTTGGCTACTCCTTTCTTCCGTCAGGGGACACCTGGCGTTTCACAGGACCGGCGGGCGAAGAACAGGACGTCCCGGTGGCCGGACCATTGCGGGCCAACAACGCCGATGCGTTGATGCCGGCGCTATGCGCGGGGCTGGGCCTGGCGGTTCAGCCGGAGTTTGTGGTTTGGCGCGAGCTGCAGGCAGGGCGGCTCGAAGTGGTTATGAGCGACTGGTCCGCGCCGGCAATTGCGCTCAATATCGTAATGCCTGCAGGGGGACCGAGACCGCCCAAAGTCGCGGCGCTGATCGAATTTCTGGCCCAGCGGTTTTCCGAGCGGGCCGCTCCGTGGGCAAGCCCTTGACCGGGGCCGGCCGGCGGACCGCCGACATGCCGGCATTGACCGGAGCCGGCGCGGCTTCCTACAACCAATGGGCAGCGGCTACGGAAGGACTTGCGTGCGGTGACCGTCTTTCATCTGTTGCGGCACGGCGAGCATGTGTTGCGGGGGCGCGTGCTCGCCGGCCGCACACCTGGTGTCGGCCTGTCGGGCCGGGGGCGCGCCGAAATCGCCGCGGTCGCCGAGCGCCTCGCCGAAGAACGGGTCGCCGCGCTGTGCTCGAGCCCGCTGCAGCGCGCACGGGAGACGGCGGAAATTGTGGCCGGCAGGCTCGATCTGCCGATCGAGTGCCGCGAGGATGTGATCGAGCTCGATTTTGGCGAGTGGACCGGCCTGACCTTCGATGCCGTCAGGCTGGATGAGCGTTGGCGTCTGTGGAGCACTTGCCGGAGCATCGCCACGGTCCCCGGCGGTGAGAGCATGCGGCAGGTGCAGGAGCGGGTCGTCAAGGCACTCTTCGAGCTGCACCAAGCGCACCCCGACGGGACGGTGGTTGTCGTCAGCCATGGCGACGTAATTCGCGCCGCGCTCCTCTTCGCGCTCGGCATGCCGCTCGATTTCTATTCGCGGATCGAGGTCGGCCTCTCTTCGATCAGCACGATCCAGATCGACAATTCCGGGATCCGCGTGCTCGGCGTCAACGAACGTCCCCGGCTCTCCGCCTGATGCTCGACCATTCCCTATGGCGGGCTGCCATGCTCGCGCTTGCCTCTTTGCTCGGCGGTATGGGGCTGCCTGCGGATGTGCGCGCAGCCGGCTGCGGCACCAATCGGATCGGCGAGATTACGGTGGCGACCTTGCGCAACGCGCCGATCATCACGCTCTCCGCAAACGGGGTGCCGATCAC
>JAFASL010000518.1 GCA_019244535.1 Alphaproteobacteria bacterium | reverse complement strand
ATCACCGCGCCTTGGGTGTGCCTGGTGCCGAGCGCCTGCGCGAGGTCGGGTGTCAGATCCTGGATCGCCACACCGATGCGGCCGCGCTTGATCTCACCATAGCTGATCAGCTGGTCCATGACCTGCCGGGCCATGTTTATCGGGACGGCAAAACCGATGCCGATATTGCCGCCGCCGGGCGCCAGGATCGCCGTATTAATGCCGACGACGCGGCCCTGCAGATCCACGAGCGGCCCGCCCGAATTGCCGGGATTGATCGACGCGTCGGTCTGGATGAAATCTTCGTAGCCTTCGATACCGAGGCCGCTGCGCCCGAGCGCGCTGACGATGCCCGAGGTCACGGTCTGCCCGAGGCCGAACGGGTTGCCGATCGCCAAGACGAAATCACCGACCTGTAGGCGATCGGAATCGCCGATCGGGACGGCCGTCAAGCCGCCAGACGGGATTTGCAGTACTGCTATATCGGTATCGGGGTCGCGGCCGATCAATTTCGCAGTCAGCCGCCGGTTATCTTTGGTCGTGACTTCGATATTGCTGGCATTCTCGACGACATGGGCATTGGTCATCACATAGCCCTGCGTGGCGTCGACAATGACCCCCGAGCCGGTCGCCTGCGTCTCGCGCTCGAGCGGCTGCTGCTGCAGATTGAAAAAGCGGCGGAACATCGGGTCTTGCAGCAGCGGGTTGTCCTCCCGTACCCGCCCGCGCACCGAAATGCCGACGATGCCGGGGGTGATCCGGCTCACCACCGGCGCCAAAGTCTGCACGGGTGCACCATCGACGAGCGGGATCGGCGCGCCGGCGAGCACGGACGAGGTGTTGCCCGCCGTCAAGGCGATCCCGCCTGAGACAACGAGCGCAGAAAAGACCCGCTTCATCGCTGTGGAAACCTTGAGCCTGGCCGAAACCCAAATCCCGGTAGACAACCCGCCAGCATGGATGTTTCCGGTAGTGGTTTAATCTAACCTTTCGCGCCGAGGCTTCAAGGGATACTCGCCCGAGCGGGCTGGCAGCACTCCTCTGCATTAGCTGCTAACAGTCTGTTTCAGAATAGTTTTTCTTGCCGCAGGGAAACCGGCGGGGCATGCTCGCGGTTAGCGGGAACGAGCCGAGAGGAGACCCCTATGACCGACACCATTCCGCAGATCCGTCAATATCGGCTGACCACCGCCGAGATCATCTACCATATGCCGGATCATCCCGACCTGCTGCAGAGCTTCATCTGGCAAAAGCTCGACGTCGCGCCGGATTTTCCCGAGCTGCGTCGCTTCCTGGAGTTCTGGAGCCGCAGCATCGAGGGCAAGCTTCATTCTGTGAAGGTCGGACACGCGGGAGTTCCCGGACGCGGCAGGTTCCGTTACGTCAATACCTCTCTGCGCCTGCACTAGCCGCGGGACAATGCCAGTACAGATCGGATATCTGCTGCCGACGCGCGAGCGGGTCATGGAGGGCCGGCCGGAAACTGCGCCGTTATTGGCATTCGCGGCGCGGGCCGAAGAATTGGGCTTCGACTCGGTGTGGGTCGGCGACTCGCTATTAGCTCGGCCGCGTCACGACCCAGTGACATTGCTGGCCGCAGTCGCTGCGTGCACCCGCAAAGTGGCGCTCGGCACGGCCGTCTTTCTGCCGGCCCTGCGCAATCCGGTGGTGCTGGCGCATCAGCTCGCGACGCTCGACCAGATTAGCGAGGGACGGCTCGTGCTCGGCACCGGCATTGCCAGCGACGTGCCCAATATCCGGGCGGAATTCGCCGCAGCGGGCGTGCCATTCGAGGGCCGCGTCGGTCGCATGATGGAGGGCCTGCGTCTTTGCCGCGCGTTGTGGACCGGCAAACCGGTCGACTGGCAAGGGCGCTGGCCGGTGCAAGGCGGCGTGCTGGGGCCGATACCGTACCGTGCCGGCGGGCCGCCGATCTGGATGGCGGGCTCGGTCCGCCCGGCCCTCGAACGCGCGGCCCGGTATTTCGACGGCTGGTTCGCCAACGAAGCCGATCTCGCTCGATGGACGGCGCAGTGGGCCGAAGTCCAGCAGATCCTGCGCGATGCCGGGCGCGACCGCAGTCAATTCGTGGCCGCGATCTATGTGACCTTGGCGATCGATGAGGACGCAAGCCGGGCCAACCAGAGGATCGACCGTTTTCTGGAGCATTATTACGGGCAGCCCGCCGCAGCGATGCGGCGGAGGCAGGCGTGCTATGCCGGTTCGCGCGAAGGCGCCGCCGAATTCTTGCACGGCTTCGCCAGCGCGGGCGCCAGTCACATCATCGTGCGTCTCGTCGGGGACCCCGACCGCCGGCTCGAAATCGTGAGCGGAATTCGCGCGCAGCTCGCCGGCGGATAGCATCTAGACCGGAAACCCGGCGCGGCGCGGCGACAGGCGGATGCCGCTGCGGCCGGCCTCGATCATGTAATAGCGCGTCATCTGCACGATGTCGGTGCGCCAATAGAGCTGCTGCGTCTCGTCTTCCAAAAAATCGGCGCCGGCAAAAGCATAACAGTAGGTCTCGACATAGCGGCGGGCGGGCTCTCCTGCAATCGGCGCATCGCGCCAGCCGAATTTCCAACCGGCATGCTCGGCGCCAATGCGCCAGCGTTCGAGCCGCACCGCCAATGTGCCGGCATCGAGCGCATCGAGCGCGGGCACGCGGTAGACGACGACGAGCCGGTGCACATTGAGCTGCAATTGCATCAGGAGCTCGTCACCGAACGCGTTGACCAGGTAAGTGGCGTCCGAGGCGCCGCGCACGTGGCGGATCTCGACCCGCGAGCGCGCGACATCTGCCAATTCGACATCGACCGGCTCGGTGTCGAAACTCGGCAATTCGTATTCGACCGCGCGGAGCGCCTCGATCATCTGGCCGGTCAAAAACTGCTCGGTCCGCTTTTGCGCCTCGAAAATCGTCAGCATTTCCTTGCTCCCGCCGATGTCGCGGAAACACGGCCTAAAATGGCGGCGTTCCCTCCGTCGATGTTCAGCCGGTACGCGGGGCGGGATTAGCGCCGTCGATGTCGGCCTCAGCGATGGCCATTGAGGCGAGTGCCAGGCCAGCGCGGCTGACAGCGACCTGCGTCAGCTTCGCATTGTGCTTGCCGTACCTCATGCTTTTTCCTGTTCACGACCGTAGGCCTCGCAATCCTGCTCGGCATCGCCACGCTCGCGATGGCGCTATGGCAGCGGCGCGACCACATCGTGGCAACGGGAATAACAACCACGTTGTCATGGTGGTCCCGGCAATGAGCACCAACGAGGCTTGGCAGCAGCCTCTGCTGCGGATCTTCGATACCGGCATCGCCCTCGGGGCTATATGCAAATGGATCGCTTCATATCTGTTTTCTTGGGAGAGCGACAACATGAGCGAAGTTCGCAAAGAGACCGACAGCCTCGGCGTGGTCGAGGTGCCGGCCGACAAGCTGTGGGGGGCACAGACGCAGCGCTCGCTGGAGCATTTCAGCATCGGCCGGGACTTGATCCCGCGCGAGATGATCACCGCCTATGCGGTCTTGAAGAAGGCGGCCGCCAATGCCAATCATGCAGATGGGCGGCTGGACGAGCGCGCTCACCGCATGATCGTACAGGCCTGCGACGAGATTTTGGCCGGGCAGCACCAGAACATGTTTCCGCTGCATGTGTGGATGACCGGCAGCGGCACGCAGTTCAACATGAATGTCAACGAAGTCATCTCGAACCGGTGCTGCCAATTGGCGGGCACCCCGCTCGGCAGCAAACAACCGGTGCACCCCAACGACCACGTGAACATGTCCCAATCGTCGAACGACACGTTCCCGTCGGCGATGTACATCGCCGCCGCGGTCAATGCGAAAGGGCGTCTGTTGCCGGCCGTCAGCGGCCTGCGCGACGCGATCGCGGCGAAGTCGGCAGAGTGGACGGACATTGTCAAGATCGGCCGCACCCACATGCAGGACGCCACGCCGATCACCTTGGGCCAGGAATGGTCGGGCTACTCCGGCATGCTCGGCGACAATATCGAGCGGATCGAGGATGCGCTGAAGGGCGTTTATCGGTTGGCCCTCGGCGGCACCGCGGTGGGCACCGGCATCAACGCAGAGCCCGGCTTTGCCGAAGCGGCGGCGGCAGAGGTCGCAAAGCTCACCGGCTTGCCGTTTGTCAGCGCACCGAACAAGTTCGCCGTGCAAGGAGCGCATGATGCACTGGTGCAGCTGTCGGGAACATTTCGCACATTAGCGGTATCGCTCTACAAAATCGCCAATGACATCCGGTTAATGTCGTGCGGCCCGCGCGCCGGCTTTAGCGAGTTGGAGATTCCCGAGAACGAGCCCGGCTCCTCGATCATGCCGGGCAAGGTCAACCCGACCCAGGCCGAGGCGCTGACCATGATCGCTGTGCAGGTGATGGCCAATGACGTGGCAGTCGGCTTTGGCGGCGCCGGCGGCTATCTGGAGATGAACGTCTACAAGCCGCTGATGATCTTCAACATCGCCCATTCAATCACAATCCTGAGCGACGGCTGCACCAATTTCCGCAGGTTCCTGGTCGAAGGAACCAAGCCGAACCAAAAAAAGATCAAAGAATACGTCGACCGCTCGCTGATGCTGGTGACGGCATTGTCGCCGGTCATTGGCTACGACAAAGCATCAAAGATAGTCCACTACGCAATGGACAACGACCTGACGCTGAAAGAAGCCGCACTGAAGCTGGGCTTCGTGACCGAGGAGCTGTTCGACCGCGTCGTCGATCCGGCCAAAATGGTCAGGCCATACGCAGCCCAGGCTACAAACAGGTAAAAGCAGCCACGCGTGTCTAAACTGAACTTGCACAGAGGAGGGACCAATGTCTACCTCCAATCCCAGCATCAGCAAACGCGGCATCGATCTGCTGCATTATCCCTGGCTCAACAATCCACTGGGCTCATAGGGTCGAGCGACAGGCGCTGGGTAGTCGGGCTGGTTTCCCGATGTGACGGAGTCGATCGGCATATGCCTGCTCGGACAGGCATCGCGGTGCTCGGTCGGGTTCGACGGGGCAAAATGATCGGGCGCTCGCATCGGCGCCAATCGAGTTCATCAGCATCGCCGAGGCCATAACAGGAGCACTGGAAGAGCGCCTCTCACGATACCCGTCTCGAGCTGTTTTTAATGATGACCGAGGGCTGCAACCCCGCTAACGTTAATAGACGAGGCCGCTGCCAAATTTATATAAGGTAGATTACGTCCTAGCCCGGGGGAGGGGGTGCTTCGATGTTACCTACGGCGGCGAAGGCTTGGATGCAGGACCAGCCTTCTATGAACTTTGATGCACCATGCGGTCCTGCAAGCAATCAGCGGGGTCGTTTAGGCTCGTTGCGTTGGCCGGCTTTATTCGCCGCGGTGTTGCTCCCTTCATGTCAGCAGGCAGGGATATTGGATCCGCAAGGGCCGGTCGCCTCGGCCCAACTGCTCCTGCTGCTCGACTCCACGGCGATCATGCTCGTCGTCGTGGTTCCGGTGATCCTGGCCACTCTAGCGTTCGCCTGGTGGTATCGGTCGTCCAACCCTAGCGCCAGCCGCGCCTCGGACGAAAGCTATGAAGGGCGCATCGAGTTTGTCACCTGGTCGATCCCGGCGCTGATCGTCATCCTCTTGGGCGGGGTCATCTGGATCAGTTCGCACCAGCTCGACCCGCGCGCGCCGATTTCGGCGGACACCAAGCCGCTGCGGGTCGAAGTCGTTGCACTCGATTGGAAATGGCTGTTTATCTATCCAGACCAGGGGGTTGCTGCGGTCAACCAGCTGGTTGTGCCGGTGGGAGCCCCGATCGAGTTTCGCCTCACCTCGGCGACCGTTATGAACTCGTTTTTCATCCCGCAACTCGGAAGCCAGATTTACACGATGGGGGGGATGACCACCCACCTCAACCTGCTCGCGGACGCGCCGGGGGAATATCCTGGATTTTCGGCAATGTTCAGCGGCGACGGCTTTTCCGAAATGCGGTTTGTCGCCAAAGCGGTCCCGGCCCGCGATTTCGATGCCTGGGTGAGGCAGGCGCACGGCACCGGCTCTGCGCTCGACGATACCGCCTACGCCCAATTGGCGAAGCCAAGCATAGCCGTGCCGCCGACGACTTACCGTTCGGTCGAGCCCAATCTGTTCGAGCGCATCATCGACCTGACGGTGTCCGGTTCGGAAAAGGCGGGCACCGGCGCGGCCTGGTGTCCGCCGGTACAACAGACGGGGGGCTAATATGCTGGGCAGACTGACCTGGGCGGCAATCCCGTTCGACCAGCCGCTCCCATTATATGCGATGGGAGTGGTCGGCCTCGTCATTCTGGCGGTACTCGCGGTCGTTACCGCAAAGGGCTGGTGGCCCTATTTGTGGCGCGAGTGGATCACCAGCGTCGACCACAAGCGCATCGGCGTCATGTATGTGATTCTCGGGCTCGTCATGCTGCTGCGCGGCTATTCCGACGCGATCATGATGCGCTCGCAGCAGGCGATCGCCATTGGCGACGCGCAAGGATACCTGCCGCCCGATCATTACAACCAGATCTTCTCGGCGCACGGCACGATCATGATCTTTTTCGTGGCGATGCCGCTTGTCATCGGATTGATGAACTTTGTCGTGCCGTTGCAGCTCGGCGTTCGCGATGTCGCCTTCCCCACGCTCAACTCGGTCAGCTTCTGGCTCACCGCATCGGGCGCGCTGCTGATCAATGTCTCGCTCGTTATCGGGAATTTCTCGCGCGCAACCTGGTGGGGCTACCCGCCGCTGTCCGGGCTCGCCTTTTCGCCCGATGAAGGTGTGGACTACTACCTTTGGCCGTTGCAGATCTCGGGCATCGGCACTTTGCTCACCGGCATCAACTTCGTAACCACGATTCTCAAACTGCGTGCACCGGGCATGACCTATATGCGCATGCCGGTGTTTTGCTGGACCGCACTGGCTTCGAATCTGTTGATCGTCGCAGCCTTCCCGGTCCTGACTGCAACTTTCATGATGCTGCTGCTCGACCGCTATCTCGGCATGCATTTCTTCACCAATGATGCCGGCGGCAACCAAATGATATATGTAAATTTGTTCTGGGCATGGGGTCATCCCGAAGTCTATATCTTGGTCTTGCCGATTTTCGGCATCTTCTCGGAAGTGGTCCCGACTTTTTCAGGCAAGGCGCTGTTCAGCTATCGGTCAATGGTTCTTGCGACGTTAGGCATTTGCATTCTCTCGTTCATGGTTTGGCTGCATCACTTCTTTACAATGGGTGCAGGGGCCAACGTCAATGCGGTTTTCGGCATTATGTCTTCGATAATCGCCGTGCCGACCGGTGTGAAAGTGTTCAACTGGCTGTTCACCATGTACCGTGGCCGA
>JAFASL010000456.1 GCA_019244535.1 Alphaproteobacteria bacterium | reverse complement strand
TGGCGGCTGCGGCGATAGGCACCGAAACCTCGGGGTCGCTTTTATCACCGGCGAGCCAAAATGGCGTCGTTACCGTCAAGCCGACCGTCGGCCTGATCAGCCGCGCCGGTATCGTCCCAATCGCGCACAGCCAGGACACTGCCGGGCCGCTGACCCGCACCGTCCGTGACGCGGCGCTGCTGTTGAACGTGCTGGCCGCGGCCGACCCGCTCGATCCGGCGACCGCCGAGCTGCAGCGGCCGCCGGATTACACGAGCTTCCTCGACAAGGACGGTCTCAAAGGCGCGCGGATCGGCGTACCGAGCGACCCCTCCGATCCGGCCAACGACTTTTATTACGGACCGCTGCCGCAGCGTGCTGCTGCGGTGATGCGCGAGGCCATCGCGGTGATCGAGCGCGAAGGCGCAACCGTCGTGCACGCGAACATCCCGACCGCCGGCTGGATCGGCGGCCCCGGCACCGACATGGCGATCCTCAACCGCAACCCGGAGAGCGCGACAAAAAACCAGCCCGCTCGCCGGCCGATCGTCTTCGTCTACGAATTAAAGCGCGACCTCAACCTTTATCTGCGCGACTGGGCGGCCGGTGCCGGGGTGGCGAGCCTCGCCGACATCATCGCATTCAATGCGGAGCACGCCGACCGGGCATTGCGTTTCGGCCAAGACATCTTCCTTGCCGCGGAGGCGACCCGCGGCGATTTGAGTGAGCTCGAATATGTGTCGGCGCGGCAGATGGATCTGCGCGCCTCGCGCACCCTCGGGCTCGACGCGTATATGGACGAGCACCGGCTCGACGCGGTGCTGTTTCCCGCGATGGCCGGCGCGGCGATTGCCGCCAAAGCCGGATATCCCAGTGTCCAGGTACCCGCCGGCTTCATCTCTGGGGTCCGCGACAAGCAAACGCCGGATTACCCCTATGGGGCCACGTTCACCGGCCGCGCCTGGAGCGAGCCGACCTTGCTGCGCCTCGCTTACGCCTTCGAGCAGGCAAGCCAGGCGCGCCGCCCGCCCCCTGGCCTGCCGGCTCTCGACCCGACCTGCGCGCGATAGTCCATTCGGGCAAACAACGGCTCTGCGCGACGGGGTCCGGTGGCGGGCAATCGTGATCTGCTCGCCGATGGCCACTGGGTCGAGAAGCCGGGTCAGGTGAGCCGCGTCCTCAAAACTACCCACTTATCCGTTTTGCGGGCCAACAGGGGCACGATCTCGCCGGCCGCGATCGGCTCGAAGCCCTTGCCGGCGCATTGTTCGCCTATTATGTAGTGCAGATAACTACAATGGTTTTCGAATGCGCGCAATAACGGCCCGGGAAGCGAACCAAGCCTTCTCCCGGGTCTTGAAGGCGGCCGAAAGCGGTGAGTCCGTCGTGATTACTCGGCGCGGCCAACCGGTCGCGATCATCGCTCCCTATCGCTCTCAAGATCGCGAGCGCGAACGCGCCATCGATCACATCGTTGCGATGATGCGGAAAGGGGTGCCCATTGGCGGCACGCGTTTTAGTCGCGACGAAATGCACGAGCGATGATCAGTTTCGATACCAATATCCTCGTTTACGCCGCTGATCGCGGTGGTGGCGAGCGCCATAGCGCCGCCGTCGACCTGATCGAACGATCGATTCGACGCGGCAATTGTATCCAGACGCTGCAGTCCTTTTGTGAATTCTTCAGTGTGGTAACCCGGAAATCCGGCATCGAAACCGGCACTGCGACGGCCTTCGTCGACGGCTGGCGATCGGTCATGCTGGTCGAGGCGGCCACTCCTGGCGATCTCGGCGAGGCGATGCGCGCCGTCACGGTGTACCGGATCGGATTCTGGGATGCCATGTTGTGGGCGACCGCCCGCCGCGCCGGCGTGCGCGTTCTCTTCAGTGAAGATTTTCAGGACGGACGAACAATGGAAGGCGTCCGCATCCTCAACCCATTCTACGGCCATAACGCCGCGGAAATTGAGCAGTCTCTCCGCCAATAAACTGGATACTTCGGCCCCGCTCTGGAACTGACCGGGGCACACCGGTCACTGCCGCGTCTCGATCAGCACGTTGATGCCGCGCGCCGCCTCGGTGAGTTCGCGCCAGGTCTCGTCGTCGATCGGCA
>JAFASL010000452.1 GCA_019244535.1 Alphaproteobacteria bacterium | reverse complement strand
CATCCGCGAAGGCTAAGTTAGTGCGCGCCGCCCGGGTAATTGCTGCTGCTGAACTCTCACGCGCTTGGCACGCCTCCTCATGGCCAGTGTCTTCGATACGTTCTGTCTGCTGCCTCAGGGCTTCTAACCCGCTCTGGGTCGCTCTCTCGGCGTCTCTAGCACCATTCTGGGTTGCTTTTTCTCTTCCCTTGGTCCAGCGTTCGGCCGATTTTCGAGGTTCTCTTGGTACATGGTATGGCGCCCGCTTCGCCTTTTCTCTCGGCACATGCGCGGTCGCCCGCTTCGCTGTCCTGTGAGCGTGATTGATCGCTTGCCGCGATTGGGCCATGTTCACCTCGCATCCTGTGTTCTGCGCGTTTCTTGTTTAACTCAGTCGCACTCGCGAGGTTCCGCGAACGGTAATTTTCATCCGCAGTGAAATGCACAGAAGTTTTCTCAATTCAACCATTGAGGCAATTGTCTGCAAAGTGTGGGTATTACTATTCCAATCTCGCAAGCCCTAGTTCTTTGATGAGCGAGTAGCCGCAGGGAATCGAGCAATCTCCGGCCGAGCCGCCTGCGCCCCCAAACCCGGCGCGGCAGACGCCGACGCAACGATAGAGACCAGCTCCGCGTCGCGACGTCCGGGACAAGGTTTGCGAGGTGTGCGGGGCCTGTCGCCCGAAGAGGCAAGCGCATGCTGCGCCGATGGTGAAAGGCCTCAATTGTAAAAAACTGCTGCTTGGCGGTGAATAAGTCGCCATAATGCGGTACAGCGTTTTTAGGGCGAATGGGTCAGCTGTGGAGTCGGAACCGTTGCCGAGAGCGGCGAGTGCCGAGCATCTCACCGCTGCGCTACGCCGATCCGGCATGCTCGGGAAAAGTTGTGTCAATAAGGTCGCGGTTGAGAGCTCGCGCCCGACACTGCTCTCCCGCATCGTCCGTTTGTCGCTGACCTATGACGAAGCGGTAGACGCTCCTCGGTCCCTGATCCTCAAGACCGGCCTGCCCCTCCGCTTGGAGGGTTTGTTTGATCCCGGCCGAAGGGAAGTTGACTTCTATACTCAAGTGGCGGCGGTAATGTCGGCGCGCCTTTTCCCACGCTGTTTCGACGCCGACTGGGACTCAAACACGAAAATTTGGCACCTCTTGCTGGAAGACTTAACCGACTCGCACATGATCGCCACGAAATGGCCATTGCCGCCCACAATGGAGCAATGCAAGCGTATGCTCCACACGCTTGCAAGGTTCCACGCAGAATGGTGGGATGATCCGCGCCTTGGCATCTCCATTGGAACCTGGCTCGACGGCGATGCCGTCGACCGGATACTGCGGAGATTTGAAATCCAATTCAGGGCCTTTGTCGATCGGGCTTGGTGACCGCTTGCCACATGAACGGCGTGATCTGTACGAACGGTTTCTCGACGCGGGTCCCCGTCTCTTCGCGCGCTACCATGCGCATCGCCATCTTTCGCTGATTCACGGCGACGCTCATGTCTGGAACTATTTCCTGCCGCGCGATGGCGCCGACGACATCCGGGTCTTCGATTGGGATGCCTGGCGCATCGGAGTGGCGTCGAACGATCTTGCGTACATGATGGCGACGCACTGGTATCCCGACCGCCGGCGTCGGATGGAGCGAGCGTTGCTCGATCATTACCACACTGCGCTGACGTCACACGGCGTATGTGATTATAGTCGCCGCGCGCTGGATGAAGATTATCGCCTGTCAGCACTATGGCAGATAATGACGCCAGTGTGGCAAGCAGGGATTGACCTCCCGCCCGCGATCTGGTGGGGCCACCTTGAGCGCATTATGCTGGCCATCGACGAACTCGATTGTCGCGATCTCCTGGCCTGAGACCTAGCACCCTTCAATTGTCCCTTCGCGCGCGGGCGACACTGCTCTGAGGAGGGGAACAGGCGATGCGCCGGTTTTCGGGACCACATCTCCGGTCAGGTCTGAAGCTCGACGTTTTCAAGCTTCTCGTTCGCAGCAAGCAAAGCCGTCGCCAAGACAGCCGGTGAACGGCTGCAGGATCTCGCTGAACTGGATCGGCAACCCCGCATGGACATAGCCCCGATCGGCGACTATCATCAGACGTCGAGCGCGGCGGCCAATCCGCTTCGGTCGTCGAGGAAGCGTGTCGAGATGAGAGCGTGGCTCATCACGATTGGGCTGGTGTTCATTGCCGTCGGCCTGCTGTGGCCGTGGTTGGCTAAGCTCGGGCTCGGGCGGCTGCCGGGGGACATTGTCGTCGAGCGCGGCAGTTTCAGCTTTTATTTCCCGATCGTGACGTCTCTGGTGATAAGCGTCGTGTTGTCCCTCATCTTCTGGCTGCTCAACCGTTGATCGCGCTGGGCGCGCGGCCGCCAGCAAGGCGCAGAGCGCTCGCGTGCGGCTCAATGGCGTGACGCGCCTTGAGGACGCGTTGGCCAGCTTCGTGATCGCAGCAGGCAATGGTCTCACCGAGCCCCCGCGCGCACGAATTATGCCGCCAACCCGAGCGCGGTTGAGATCTCGGTGAGCGTCGCT
>JAFASL010000328.1 GCA_019244535.1 Alphaproteobacteria bacterium | reverse complement strand
CGGACATGCGCGAAGCCGGCTTCGTCCAGCGCTTGGCGCACCGCACCGACACGGCCGTCCATCATGTCGGAAGGCGCGATGATGTCGCAGCCGGCCTGGGCCTGGACCACGGCCTGACGCTGCAGGATCTCGACCGTCTCGTCATTTTCGACGTAGCCGTTTCGGATAACCCCGTCGTGTCCGTGAGACGTGAACGGGTCGAGCGCCACATCGCACAGTACACCGAGTTCAGGGAGGGCCTTTTTCAGCGCCGTCACCGCGCGGCAGACGAGATTTCCTGGATCGACCGCATTGCTGCCTTCCGCATCCTTGAGATTGTCCGGCACCGCCGGGAACACAGCAATCGTCGGTATACCGAGCCCGGCCGCCTCACCAGCGGCATCGACGAGCGCCGGGATCGGCAGGCGGAAAACGTCGGGCATAGAGGGGACCGGCGCCTTGTAGCCTTGGTCGTGAACAAAAACCGGCCAGATCAGGTCTCCCGTGGTCAGCACCGTCTCGGCGACGAGCTTGCGCGACCACGCATCGCGGCGGTTGCGCCGCAGCCGGGTCTGCGGGTAGGGGGCAAGAGGCGGCAGGAACGACGTCACGGGACACTCCCGAAAGCAAGTCAGTGTAGGTCACAGCTGTTTGCAACAATAAATTCGAGCGGCAGTTCTGACAATGCCGGGTTCGACTGAGAAATTTCCATGGCGTCGCGCCGATCCTTGGTAGCCGGCGGTATAGTACTCGGCTTTGCTGGGCGTCGCGGCTGCGCCGGCCATCGCCAATGGCCGAGCCGCGAGGCGCCGGCTTGCTGAACGCGGTGTCCGGGCCTGCCGCTGCTCTGTGCACGCGAAAGTTGCGCACTTCACCGACCGGTCACAATAGGATATAAGAGGTAAAATCATCGGGGGTTCGCGATGTTAGCCTTCCGACAATTATTCGACCCGATCTCCTCTACCTACACCTACCTGCTTGCAGACGGCGGCAGCGGAGCGGCGGTGATTATTGACCCCGTATTCGAGCAGGTGCGTCGCGATGCGGCGCTGATCGAAGAGCTCGGGTTGCGGCTCGTGTATGCGCTCGAAACGCATGTCCATGCCGACCATGTGACCGGCGCTTGGCTTTTGAAGCAGCGCACTGGCTGTCGGATCGCACTGGCGGCGAACAGCGGCGCAGAGGGCGCCGATCGCTATTTGGTGCAGGATGATGTCGTCGCTTTCGGCGAGCGCAATCTCCAGGTGCGTCAGACCCCGGGCCATACGAATGGGTGCCTCACCTATGTCCTCGATGACCGCAGCATGGCGTTTACCGGAGATTGCTTGTTCGTCCGAGGCACCGGGCGAACCGATTTCCAGCAAGGCGACCCGCACGCAATGTATCAGTCGGTTTATCAACAGATCTTTACTCTGCCGGATTCCTGCCTCCTCTATCCCGCGCACGATTACCGTGGGCTGACGGTTACCAGCGTGCGGGAGGAGCGGCGGTTCAACCCGCGCTTGGGCGGTGAAATTGGGGAGCGCGATTTTTCCGGCTATATGAATAACCTGCGTCTTGCGCACCCGAAAAAACTCGATGTGGCGGTGCCGGCCAACTTGAAATGTGGGCGGCCTGAGAGCGGTATCGGGATCACCGGAGAGCCGAATTGGGCGGCGCTCAGATACTCCTTTGCGGGGATATGGGAAATTGATCCGCACGGGCTCGAAGAACAGACGGCGGCCGTTCAGATACTCGACGTGCGCGAACCCGAAGAGTTCACCGGGCCGCTTGGGCATATTCGCGGCGCAATCCTGATCCCGCTTGGCGAACTTGCCGAGCGCGTGAGCGAGTTGGCGCGCGATCGTCCGATCGTCGCCGTCTGCCGGGCCGGCAGCCGCTCGGCCCAAGCCACGGTGATCTTGCACGAAGCGGGTTTTGTAAACGTTGCAAATCTTTCGGGCGGCATGCTGCGATGGCGCGCCGAAGGCCACGCGATAGAGGGCGGCAGCGTTTGACGCGGGCTCCTCCCCCAGGGCCTCTTCAAACACTCGATTATCACATGCGAGAAGGCGGCATCACCAAGGTTCTGTCGATCATGGCAAGTCAGGGTTGAACGAAGCGGGCGCAACAGCTTCAAGCCTCCCTCCCAGCGGCAGATCTCACCTTCAATA
>JAFASL010000198.1 GCA_019244535.1 Alphaproteobacteria bacterium | reverse complement strand
TATCGAGAACTGCCGTGGCGCCGCTTTGGTCGAGGCGGCGTTCGTATTGCCGGTCTTTGTGCTGATGATCTTCGGGATCATCGCGACCGGACTTTTAATGTGGACCCAATTGTCGCTGAATTACGCTGTTGCACAGGCGGCGCGCTGTGCGGCAATCAACAATACGTGCAACACCAATGCGCAGATCCAGCAGTATGCTTTGAATCTAGTGAGCCTCATCCCCAATCTGACCATTTCAAACTTCACCGTTGTCACCGCTACGCCGAGTTGCGGCAACGGCAACAAGCAAGTAGAAGCGAGCTATAACTTCGCACCTATGGTGCAACCCCTGCTGCCGTGGCTGAAACCCTTGGTGCCGTATTCCTCGCTAACGTTGCAGGCCACCGCCTGCTACAAGACGAGCTGAAACGCCCTCACATTTGTGCGCGTCCGCGCAAGCAATCAAAAGGCGCCAAGATTCGTTTGCATCGTGTCGGAGAGGCGGAGCACCGTCGGGGTGCTGACCACCATCATCAGTGCGGGCAAAATAAAAAGCGCGAGCGGGATCGTCAGCAAAACCGGCAAGCGGGCGGCGCGCTCTTCGATGCGCAGCAGCCGCGCATTGCGTATTTCCGCGGCGAGAACTCGCAGCGACTCGGCGAGCGGGGTCCCAAAGCGGATCGTCTGGTTCAAGGTCGCGGTGATGCTGCGCAGGCCCGGAACACCCGTCCGCCCGATGAGATTTTCGAGCGCCTCGGCGCGATTGGGTAGTACCCGCATTTCCGACGCCGTCATCGCAAACTCGTCGGCGACCGCCGGGCTGGAGGTGCGCAGGTCCACACCGACCTGCTCGATCGCCTGGTCGAGGCTGAGACCCGCCTCGGCGCAGATGACGAGAAGGTCGAGCGCATCGGGCAAGCCGAGCTCGACCTCCAGCCGGCGGCGCGCCGCCAGTCGCGAGAGGACAAAATCAGGCAGGCGCCAGCCCAGCATCATCCCGGCGAGCACCACAGCGAAGCGGATCGTCGCCGTCCCATCGAAGAATTGACTCCATTCGAGCAGCAGCCAGAACAGTGCGCCGACGATGAACGCGCTGCACAATTTGCTCGCGACAAAACCCGAAAGACTGCCTTGCCCTCTGATCCCGGCGGCGGCGAGAACGCCAAGCAGCCGCTGCTGCTCGGCGGTGCCGACCGCCGGGCTGGCGGCAACCATGGTGCCGATCCGCTGGTACCAGCGCGGGCGCTGCTCGCGGACGGTCCGGTCAACCACCGGGCCGCGCAGTTCCATCAGGCGGTCGCGGCGGTCCTCCTGCCGGCCGATGCGCCAAAGGTAAAAGGCGCACAACAGGGCCGCCGCCAGGGTCACGACGAGGATCACCGTATCGCCGGGGCTCAAGCTGACCTTGCCGAGCCGGATCGTCAGGTATCCGGCAATGGTTTCGAACAGGTTGTCGGTGCCCGACATTCCTCTACCGCAGGCTCCGCCTGATGATGATGGCCATGACCGATACACCGACCGCCAAGCTCAGACAGGCCAAGCCCAGCATGAACCGGCCGCGCGGGTCGTCAAACAGAACGGACATCAGCTGAGGATTGATAAAGAACAATAGCGCGCCGATCGGAAACGGCAGCAGACCCAGCACCGTGGCAGAGGCTTTTGACTCGGCAGTTAAAGCCCTGGATTTCTTGCGGATTTCCTTGCGCCGGCGGATGATGTTGCTGAGGTTTGTCAGGGTCTCGGCGAGGCCGCCGCCGGTGCGCCTTTGCAATCGGAGCGCAACGGCAAAAAAGCGGAAATCCGGCACGCAGATACGGTCCGCGGTGTGCTGCATCGCCTCGTCGATGTCGACTCCGATGCGCATCTCCTCGATCGTGCGCTGCAATTCGATGCCGACCGGGTCGGCGACTTCCCGCGCCGCCACGTCGATTGCGTCGAACACCGGAAGACCGGCTCGGACCGCGCGGCACATCAGGTCGAGCGCGTCGGGAAAGGGATCGAGAAACTTGTCCTGATAGCGGTTCTGCAGAAAGCGCAGCAGCAGCAGCGGCGACGCCATGGCCGCGACCCCGGTGAGCAAGGCGACGAGAGCGAGGCTGAGCCCCATGACTTTCTCGGTGAGCAGCACCGTGGTCCCTGCTGCGGCCAGCCCCGCCACCGCGAGGTGCGGCACCCCGATCCAGTTGCCGGCCGCGGCCAACGCCGCATCCAGCCGCGACCACAGTGCCGACAGCAGGAAGAGGTCGCGGATCCCGGCGCGCGTCAGCGGGCGCCGCAGCGAGAGCACCGGCTCCGGCTCGCTCGGGCCCGCCGCGACGATCGCGTGGAGGCGCCGCTGGCGGCTCTCGCGGCGGCGGTCGGCGCGCTGCACCGCGAGCGCCGCGACGCCGAGCACCAGGACAGCTGCGAGGACCGCCAGGACCAGCGGACTCATGCTTCCGCTCCCAAAGGGCCCCTCACCCCGACCCTCTCCCCGCAAGCGGGGCGAGGGAGGGGTGCGGCCAGGCGGGAAGGGTGAGTGCCGGGGTGTCCGGCATTCTCGGGATCATGCGCGCATTACCCCGACGATCCCCAGTACGTCTAGGAGGTCCCGGTCGAGGCCGTAGCGCTCGGCGCGCGAGAGGAAGTCGGGACGCATGCGCGTCGACTCGAAGGCGCCTTCTATCGTGCCGTCGCGCTTTTCGCCGTGGTAACGGAAATTGAAGAGCTCGCGGGCGGTGATGATATCGGCCTCCATGCCGGCGATCTCGGCGACATTCTGGATGCGGCGCACCCCGTCGCGCATCCGCTCGATATGCACGATCAGGTTGATGGCGCTCGCGACCTGCATGCGGATCGCCTTCAACGGCAGGCTCAGATTGGCCATCATCACCATGTTTTCGATGCGGTAGAGCGGGTCGCGCGGCGAATTGGCGTGTACCGTCGTCATCGAGCCGTCATGGCCGGTGTTCATCGCCTGCAGCATGTCGAACGCCTCGGCGCCGCGCACCTCGCCGACGATGATGCGGTCAGGACGCATACGCAGCGCGTTGCGCACGAGCTCGCGCTGTGGGATGTGGCCGGCGCCTTCGATATTGGGCGGGCGCGTTTCCATCTGCACGACGTGCGGCTGCTGCAATCGCAATTCGACCGCGTCCTCGATCGTGATGATGCGTTCGGTCGTGTCGATGTGTTGCGAGACCGCGTTGAGCAATGTCGTCTTGCCGGATCCGGTGCCGCCCGAAATGAGGATGTTGAGCCGCGAGCGCGCCGCGATCTGCAACAGTTGCGCGATCTCGGGCG
>JAFASL010000124.1 GCA_019244535.1 Alphaproteobacteria bacterium | reverse complement strand
CCCGCAGCCGAAAGCCGGGCAGCGCCTCGACTTCGGCAACGCGCCACGGCGTCCGCGGGCTGACCGGTGGGATCAGCTCAGCGGTGCGATCTTCTTGGGTGTCTGCATGCGCGTGCATAGATCCCAATCCTCCATCAGTTCCGCCCGGTGCTCCGAAGCCCATTCCAACACCAAGGCGAGCCCCCGCCGCGGCAAGCTGCCTTCGATGACTGCGAGCGCGCGGATGTCGATCAGCGCCTCGTGCTCGGCATAGAGCGCATGAAAATGCGCCGGCCCGTGCTCGCGCCAGAAAATCTGGATCAGGATGCCATAAAAAGCGCTGATCGTCGGCATATGCCTCAGCCTCGTGTGCTTGCGCCCCCTCGATGGGGGACTAAAAGAGGCACTCGTGTGCCGGCATTGCAGTAATTACTGGGCGGCAATCGGCTGCGCCTCCTGCGCATCCCAGGCGGCGAGCACGAGGCGCGCGGTGCGATACTCGCCGTAGCGCGCCTTCTCGTTGTTCTTCAGCACGCGGAAGGTCTCGGACGGGTAGCCCGGCCCCATCACATCGGCCGGGTCGAGGATGTAGCGCAATTCGTCGCGCGTCAGCCCGTAGGCGCGCGCATACCAAGCGTCGAGCTCGCCGCGAAGCTGTGCGCGGCGGTGCTCATCCCAGACGAAAGGCGGACCGCCATAGCCGAGGTCGCTTGCGAACGGCGCCATGCTGTGACCGGTGTAGGTGAGTTCGAGGACGCGCGGCACGATGAAAGCGAGGTCCGCAGCCGTGTAGGCGGAAGGTGGGAGCACGGGCAGCTGCTGAAGGATTCCCAGGGTTAGATTGAGGCCGCCAACTTTGGTTCTTGCGCAGTAATCCAGAACGATTGAATTCAGATTGGCTATAAGCGCGGAAGCTAATTCGGACGCCACATGTGGGAAAAGAAGACAAGCCGAGTGGCCGACAGCAATGCGCGGTAGGGCAGAAAAAATTGCGGTACGCTCATTGGTAGCGGCGGTAACGAGTTTAAAGGCAATCAACCACTCTCGGTCCCAAATGTTTGAAAGGCGTGCTTCGACCTCGTCCTTCGAGACATAGTAATACGGTTCAGGCTCGAAGTCGGTACTCTATATTGATGGAGTTCTGTTTCCGGTAATACACGATAGCCTCGGCCATCCTCACGCCCAGCATAAGACCCGAACCTGTGATCATAGAAATTCAGCATCTTGGCTTCATATAGCGGGATATATTGCGTTTGCGCAGTGGGCTCCGGGCATTCGACCCAGCCAATTCCTTTCCGTCCGAATCCTTCGCCCTTTAATTCTGACGATGTCCGGAACCAATCGGAGTCCTCGGCCATGTGCCAAATGCGCGTATGAAATGTCACTTTCCAGGGATTGCCAGCTGCGCCTTTAGCCTCGTCGATCAGCACGGGCACGCGCGCATAGATCTTCGCCGTCAGCTTGGCATCAGCGCGGGCGCGGAAGACGGGCGCGGTCTTTGTGTTTGGATTGATGCGGGCAATATCCTCGGCGGACAGGGAGAAACAGCGTTCGGATTCGAGGCGCTGGGCCGGATCGGTCAGGAAGAAGGCGAAGGCGGCGCTCGAAACGTCACGGCCGATCGTCAGCAGGCTAAATTTGTAGCTGCGGTGAACCTCCGGGAAAATCGCGTCACGGTTTTCGAAATCAATCAGCTGCGCTAAGCGGTTGCCCTTGACCAGGTTTGCGAAAAACGGCGCGGTTGTAGCGTCGGTAGCGATGCCCGTCGGCACTATCACTCCAGCGCAGCCGCGCGGGCCGGCGAGTGTGGCGAACAGCTCGGCGAACAACGCGTAGGTATTGATGTCACCGCGCCCAGTTAGCGGGAAGCGGCCGCGATCCTCCTCCGGCACGCGGGCAAAGACCGAAGCGGCCTCGGCGGTGCGCTTGGCGACCTCGAATTCCTCATAAAGCACTCGATCACGCGAGCCCGGCCCGGCATCTTTCAGCTTTGCGATCAGCTTACCGCGAGCTGCTTGGTTCGGCGCATTCGCGATCTCAGGCTCGCGAGCAGCGAAGAACTCCTGCTCCTGCAGCTTGATCCGCTCCCAAGGCGGATTGCCGAGGACCACATCAAAGCCACCCGCAGCCATCATATCCGGAAACTCAAGTGGCCAATGGAATGCGTGCGCCGTGCCGGCGAGGTCCTGCGCCCGGCCGACGAGCGGGCCATAAACGGTACGGCCCGCTAGCGCCTGCCAAACATGCGTCGTTATCGGGATCGTCACTGTGTTGCGGTTGGTCGGTACGCCACCGGCTTTCGGGATTAGAAAAGCGGCGGTGTAGAGATCGGCGGCGATTTGCAGGCCCCACAACTCCGGCTCGGCTCGGCCTGCCACGAAGCGTCGGCGCTTGGCGGCAATGTCCTCAAGGCTGTCCTCGGGCAAAGCGCGTAGAGCGCGAGCGGTTGCGGCGAGCGGCTTTGCCGCCGGTAGGCGGCCGCCGCCCTTGGTGAAGTCGAAATTGCCTTGGCCGGTGCGCTCGTCCCTGTTGCGCCGCTCGAAATATCTGGCCGTTGCACGGTCATCGCCGGTCAGCGGCCTATAGGCGGCATCGGGGATCCCGTGCCGCAGCGCGTCGAGATCGAACACGCCGAGCAGCGAGTCGCCGCAGCGGATATTGGCGTCGAGAAAGCCGAGCGGCTTGCCCGGCTCGACGGTCTCGATCCACAACGCCACCTTGGTCAATTCGACCGCCAGCGGGTTGCGGTCGACGCCGTGAATACAGTTGCGCACCACGTCACGCAGTGCGTGACGATAATCCTCGGCCGAGGCGACGCCCTCCGCGCGATGACGCGCCACGCGGGTCGCGATCCGGCGCGCCGCCGCCAGCAGGAAATGGCCGGAGCCGCAGGCCGGGTCGACCACTGTCACCGAAAGCAGCGCCGCTGCCGGGTCCTTGGCCTCCGCTTCGACCCGATCGAGGACCGGATCGAGAGCGCTATCGAGCAATGCCTGGACCAGACTGTCGGGCGTGTAGTAGCTGCCCGTGGTCTTGCGCGCGTGGCCTTGCCCCTCGCCGCCCTCGGCAAACGTGAAGCCGCGGCCGTTTTCGGCGAGCTGTGGAGTGAGTTCTAGCAGTCCCTCATAGACCGACCCCAATTCCTCGGTCTCCATGTCCCGCCAATTGACCGGGATGGGGCCGTAGTCCTCCCGCAGCCAGGCGAGTCGGAAGACTGCCTCCATCAGGTCGCGGTTGGCGAGGCGGGCGCCTTCCAGAGCCGGTATCGTTCCCGGCTCGAACAGGCCGCCGAGCGCCGGCAGGCCGAGGCGCTGTTCGCCGCGGGCGAGGGCCGTGAAGACGATCAGTAGCCCCTCCCAGCGGTCGTGGTGCCGGTCCCAAGCCGCACGGCGGACAGCGCGATCGCGCAGCGCGCCGAGGGAATAACCTTCGCCGTAGAGCTTGCGAGCGGCGGCCGGCGCCGACGGTGAGTGCAAGAGCCCCCTGTCCTCGGCTGCGAAGAGAAAGATGAGCCGATAAACGAGCCGCAGCAGTTGCCCGAAATACTCGGGCAGCGGCAGCTTCCCGCTCGCAAGGCGCTCGCGCAATGCAGAGTTGTCGGGGTGAGCGAGAAAGCCGCCGCCGAGACTGAGCAGCGCCGCCTCGACTCCGTCGCGCAACCGCTCGCGTGCGGCGACGCCCTCCTTGCTACCGGCCTCGCGCCAGCGCTCGAGCGCGCAGTCGGTCGGCGCCGTGCCGGGTCCGCCGAAACGGCTCCCATGGATCAAGAGCCACAGCGCGGCGAAGTCGGCAAACGCCTCGCCCTCGAAGACACGGCGCAGGTCCGCCTCGATGAAGGCGGGCCTCGTCAGGCTGGCATTGGCGCGTACGAGGCGGAGCTCGACACCGTTGCTGCACAACCCCCAAAGCGCGCCCTCGCTGGCGTTCAGCCAGTCCTGCACGGCTGAAGCGGCCGAGCGCCGGCGACCCTCGCTCGGCAGATGGACACTCGGCGTGTCCAGCTCATCCGACGGCGGGATGATCACAACCGGCACCCGGCCGCCGCGCGCCTCCAATGTGACTGGATGCAGGTGCTCGCCGAGCTTGCGCAGGCCGGCGCGGCTTATGTCGGCAAAGCCAAAGACGTCCCGCAGAAGCGCCTCGACGAAGCGGGTGGTCGCGGCCGCGGAAGGTGTGGGGCTGGCGAAAAGCTCGGCAAACAGCGCTTGCCCGATGCGGAAATAACGCGCGATCTCGTCGCGTAGGGTCAGTCCCTTGGGGATGTTGTAGTCGCGGTCCGTTTGCTCTGCAGCACTTCGCTCGGCGATGCGGGCGAGCATTGCCGGCGCGATCAGCGCGCCCTCGACGGTGATGGCGTCAAACGCCAGGGCGGCAGCGTGCGCCTTGCGGGGTGCGCGCGGCATGGCTCAGATCCCTGCCGGAACGAGGACG
>JAFASL010000106.1 GCA_019244535.1 Alphaproteobacteria bacterium | reverse complement strand
TCGATTTGCCAGCTGCCGAGCGCGGCGCCCGCCTGGGTCACCGAGAGCCGCTTGCCGGCGGTCAGGGTCGCCTCGGCTCGAAAGTTCAGTTTGTCGACTGCCACGAAATCGCGATTCTCGCTGTCGATTGCGAGGCGTGGCGCCGCCGGGCCGCCATGCACTTGGGCAAGCAATTTGCTCCCGGTCGGGATACGCAAGGTTTCCGCGGTATCAGGGCGCAGAAATTGCGGCGCCAGCCCGGTGTAGTCGGGCGGGGTCACCCAAATATCGAGACTCGCGGCGGCAACGTGCGACCCGCCGGCAAGATCCGGCCGCAAGGACCGGACAAGACGGTCCCGCCAGTCGCTTCCGGCATCAATCGCACCGAGCAGCAGCAGGATTGCGAGGACGGAACGCAACCCCCAAGGATCACGGGCGGCGAACCCGGCATGCGGCAGCCCGATCCGCAAGTGACGCGCGGCTGCTTCCATGCGCCGCCGATGCGCCTCCCACAAAGCTGTGGATGCCGTATCGAGCAACCCGCTCGGCCGATCGGCGAGCGCCTGGAGCGGCCGGTGCCTCAACCCGCTCGCCTGCTCGATGCGGCGGCGTGCCGCACCGCCGTTGGGAATCCTTGCTCTGCCGAATGCCACGGCTAGGCCGCTGGCAAAGGCGGCGCCAAAACCGATCAGAATTGCCGCATGCGCGAAACCAGGCAAGCTCGGCAGGACATCGAAAAGGCCGAGCACCAAGAATACGCCGAGCGCGGCAAGCGCCGGCCAGCAGGAGGGCCAGACCCGCTCCCACAAGACTGCGAGGCTGGCAATTCGTAGCCGCATTGAGAAAAGGCGGCCAGAAAGCGAGGGGCGGCCGGTCATGCGGCACCTCGCTTCCGCACAGGATTCGCGGATCGGTCGGGCGAACGCTGGCAAAGCCATTCAGGAATGGTATCGAGAGAGAGAAGAGCCTCGTAGCTGGGCCGCGCCCGCACCACCGCGAAATGTTCGTGCGAAACCAGCACTTCGGGTACCAGCAACCGGCTATTGTAAGTCGTGCTCATGACCGCGCCATAGGCTCCGGCATCGGCGAAGGCAAGAATGTCGCCTTCGGCAAACAAAGGCAGCTGGCGATCGACCGCAAAGGTGTCGCCCGTTTCACAGACCGGCCCGACAACATCGGCCGGCGCGAGCGCAGCGCCTTTCTCGGGCAGCCGAACCGGCACTATGTCGTGCCATGCATCGTAGAGCGCCGGGCGGATCAAATCGTTCATTGCCGCGTCCACAATCACAAAACGGCGGGCGCTGCCCTCCTTGACATAGACCACCTTGGTGACGAGCAGCCCGGCCGGCGCGGTGAGCACTCTTCCGGGCTCGAACGCCAAGGCGAGTCCGAGCGGGCCAAAGATGTCGCGCACCAGTTTTGCATAGTTTAGCGGCTCCGGAGGGCGCTCGGCATCATAGCGCACGCCGATCCCGCCACCGAGGTCCATCCGCGCGACCGGAAACCCGAGGCCGCGCAGTTCACGCACGAGTTCGGCGAGGCGCTCAAAGGCGCGGCGATAAGGTTCAATATCGGTCACTTGCGACCCGATGTGCACGGCAAGACCGATCGGCTCGACGCCTGGAAGCTGGCTGGCGAGGTTATACGCAGAGACCGTCTCGCCGAACTCGACGCCGAATTTGTTCTCTTTCCGACCGGTGGAGATCTTTGCGTGAGTGTGCGCGTCGACATCCGGATTGACCCGGATTGCAATGCGTGCGACCTGGCCCTGGGCGCTTGCGACTTCGCTCACCCGGCGCAATTCCGGTATGGATTCAACATTGATCTGATGAATGCCGGCAGCGACCGCTGCCGCGATCTCGGCTGCCGTTTTGCCGACCCCGGAAAAGATGATCCGCTCCGGCGGTACACGCGCGGCGAGCGCGCGGCGCAGCTCTCCTTCCGACACGACGTCCGCGCCCGCCCCGAGATCCGCAAAGATGCGCAGGACGGCGAGATTGGAGTTCGCCTTGACTGCGTAGCAGATTAACGGCTCTTCAGGTAAAAACGCGTCGGCGAACTCCCGATACTGAGCCGTGAACGCCGCAGCCGAATAGAGATAGAACGGGGTATCAACGGCCGCCGCCACGCGCGCCACCGGCACCTCTTCGGCAAAGAGCTCGCCGTGGCGGTATGTAAAAAAATTACTCACTTGGATAAGACCGCGGATAAGTGTCGGGTACGTCCGGCGGCGCCGTCGGCGCATTCCGCTTGCCGCATCCGGCCAGCGTGATTGTGAGCACGCATAAGACAACACCAAAGGCTCGCCAGACCTTGCCCTTGACCCTCCCGCTAACGCGGGACCGTCCCTCGCCCCGCTTGCGGGGAGAGGATCGGGGTGAGGGGCGCGCGAGGCTCATTTAAGGAACCGCTTGCGCGCTTCTTGGGCGGCGGCGCGAACGCTTTCGGGGGCGGTGCCGCCAAAGCTGGTTCGGCTAGCCACCGACCGGACCGGGTCCAGCAGGTCATAGACCGCCGGGGTGATTGCCGGCTCGATGGTCTGCAGCTCCGCGAGCGGCAACTCGGCGAGGGAGCAGCCGAGCCGTTCCGCGCGCTTGACGATCTCTCCGGTTGCCTGGTGCGCGCGCCGAAACGGCACACCTGCGGCGCGCACGAGCCAATCGGCGAGATCAGTCGCCGTCGCAAAACCGGCCTCCGCGGCGACGCGAAGGCGGTCGCGGCGCGGCTGCAGGTCGCGGACCATGCCCGCCATCGCCGCAAGGCAGAGTTCGAGCGCGTCGACGGCCTCGAACACCGGCACCTTGTCCTCCTGCATGTCCTTGCCATACGCGAGCGGGAGGCCTTTCATCACCGTCAGCAACGAGACGAGCGATCCGTTCAGCCGTCCGGTCTTGGCGCGCACCAACTCGGCTGCATCGGGATTGCGCTTTTGCGGCATGATCGAGCTGCCGGTCGTGAAGGCATCGGTCATCGAGATGAAGCCGAACTCGCTGCTGCACCAGATCACGATCTCCTCGGCAAAGCGCGAGAGATGGGTGCCCGTGATCGCCGCCGCAGCCAGAAACTCCAACGCAAAATCCCGGTCCGAAACGGCGTCGACGGAGTTCGCGGCGGGACGATCGAAACCGAGCGCGGCGGCGGTTGCATCGCGGTCGATCGGGAACGAGGTTCCGGCAAGCGCCGCCGCACCGAGCGGGCACTCGTTGAGCCGGCGCCGGCAATCGGCGAGGCGGCCGCGGTCGCGCCCGAGCATCTCGACATAGGCCAGCAGATGGTGACCGAGGGTTACAGGTTGCGCGATTTGGAGGTGGGTGTAGCCCGGCATCACCGTTTCGGCTTCCGCAACCGCCCGATCGATCAGCGCCTGCTGCAAGCCACGCATCGCGAGGTCGAGCCGGTCGATCCCGTTGCGCAGCCAGAGCCGCAAATCGGTCGCGACCTGGTCATTGCGCGACCGCGCGGTATGGAGGCGCCCAGCGGCCGGCCCGATCAGTTCCGCGAGCCGAGCCTCGATGTTCATGTGAATGTCTTCGTGCTCATCACTGAACGCGAAGCTGCCGCTTTCGATTTCAGAGGCAATCTGCTCTAGACCAGCTAGGATTGCCGCGCCATCCTCGGGCGACAGAACGTTCCGCGCAACGAGCATCGCGCAATGCGCCTTGGAGCCGGCGATGTCCTCGGCGTAGAGGCGCTTGTCAAAATCGATCGAGGCATTGATGCGCCGCATAATCTCGGCCGGACCGGCGCCAAAGCGCCCGCCCCATAGTGAATTGGCCGGTTTGTCCGCGGCGCTCATTTGCCTTCTCCCCGGCCAGGAGGGAACAGGACCATGAGATGGGCCGTCGCCGCCACTTTGGCGCTCTTCCTCGCCGCACCCGGTCTCGGCATCGCGGCGGAGAGCGAGCCGGACACGCCAGGCCGCACCAAGCTGGGAGAGTTCGTGCCGGCTTCGCAACCGTCTCCGGCGCCGGCAATCTCCCTCGTCGACAGCTCCGGCCAGACAATCGAACTCTCGGATCTGCGCGGCAAGCCCCTAATCATCAATCTCTGGGCGACATGGTGCGAACCGTGTCTGCGCGAGATGCCCTCGCTCGAACGATTGCAGTCTCGGTTCGGCGAGCGCATCGCCGTGCTTGCAGTCTCCGAAGACCGCGGCGGTAACAAGACTGTCGAGCCATTCATCGCCAAACTCGGGCTCAAATCCGTCAAGATTTACATGGACCCAAAGAGCGAGGTCGGCCATGCCTTTGCGGTTCGGGGCTTGCCGACGAGCTTGCTGATCGACCGCAACGGTATGGTGCTCGGCCGGGTGGAAGGTGCCGCGGATTGGGATTCACCTAAAATCCTCGGTGTTCTGCAGCCTCTTCTGTCGGATGACAGCGTCGTCAAGGCGTCGTCCCGATGAGCACGCGCTTGAGAAACTGCCCGCCTCGCCGCAACCCCTGGTCATCGATCGAATGACCGATGCCGACCGCGGTCACGGTCTCCACCGGCACGCCGGCAGCTTTCAGCGCGGTTTCCGCTGCAGCCATCGAGCTGTAGGGGACGACCGGGTCCTCGGTGCCGTGAACGAGGAGTGTCGGCGGGCGCGAGCGCAGCTCGCTCGCCAGCAGCTCGGGAGCAAGCAGCCGCCCGGAGAAGCCGACAATGCCGGCGACCGGTTCGGCACGGCGAAGACCGACAAAAAGCGACATCATCGTTCCTTGCGAGAACCCCACCAACGCCAATGCCGAGCTTCCGAGGTGCCGTTCTTCGAGCGCCTCGTCGATGAAGGCGTCAAGAACCGGCGCCGCCGCCCTTACCCCGCCCAATACCGCCTCGGGGCTGCGGTCCTGCGAGCTGAACCATTGATAGCCATAGGGCGCCATGTCGCACGGGAACGACGCGTTGGGCGACAGGAATTCGGCGTCCGGGAGCAACCTTGCCCAGTAAGGCGCCAGCCCGATGAGGTCATTGCCGTCCGCACCCAGCCCGTGCAGCAGGATGACCAGCCGGCGCGGCTTGCCGCCCGAGGCAGGCGGGCGCGACGGTCCCGCCAGGCGTGGCATCATCGGCGCAGTCCTTCCAATGGCAGGCGCACGTCCGCAACCTAGCCGAGACAGGACCCTGATGTCACCCGCCGCTGCGGCCGGCCTGACGGTGACGCGCTTTGCGCCGAGCCCGACCGGCTATCTGCATCTGGGTCACGTCCGCTCGGCGCTCGAAGGGTGGCGGGCGGCGCGTAGTGACGGCGGGCGCTTTCTGTTGCGGATCGAGGACATCGACCCGACCCGCTGCCGCGAGGAGTACGCGGCGGCCATCGTCGAGGACCTTGCCTGGCTTGGTCTCGATTGGGATGGGCCGGTGCGCAAGCAGTCGGAGCATTTGGACGATTACCGGGAGGCGCTCGCCCGGCTAGACGCGCTCGGGGTGCTCTACCCCTGCTTCTGCACGCGGCGTGAGATCCAGGCGGAGATCGCGCGGGCGGGAGGCGCCCCGCAGGGCGATGTCGGGCCACGCTATCCGGGCACCTGCCGCAGGTTCGCCAGCGACGAGATTGCCGCAAAGCAGCGCTCGGGGTCGGACTACGCATTGCGGCTCGACCTCGCCCGCGCTCTTGCTTTGACTGGCCCGCTCGACTGGTACGAGGGGGGATGCCGGCGCGGCGCGGAGCCTGAGATGCTCGGCGACGTGGTGCTCGGGCGCAAGGAGTTTCCGGCGAGCTATCACCTCGCCGTCACCGTAGACGACGCGATCCAGGGCGTAAGTCTGGTTACCCGCGGCGAGGATCTCGCGCCGGCGACGCATATCCATCGTGTTCTGCAAG
>JAFASL010000628.1 GCA_019244535.1 Alphaproteobacteria bacterium | reverse complement strand
TGGTACGAGAAGAATATTCTGGGTTCAGGCCCATTCAAACTCGCCGAATACGAGACCGGCCAGGCGATCAAAGGGGTACGCAATCCCGATTACTATCGCAAGGGACTGCCCTACCTCGACGGTTTCACCGCGATTTACGCGCCAAAGCAGGCGGTTCGCATCGATGCGATCCGCAGCGACCGCGCGGCAATCGAATTTCGCGGCTTGCCGCCAGCGACGCGCGACGAGCTCGTCAAGGCGCTCGGCGACAAAATCACTGTGCAGGAGAGCGACTGGAACTGCGGCAATCTGGTGACCCCCAATGACAAGAAGAAACCGTTCAACGATCCCCGGGTGCGCCGCGCCCTGGCCCTGGCGATCGACCAATGGCACGGCGCCCCGGCGCTCTCGAAGATCGCCAATGTGCACACTGTCGGGGGCATCGTGTTTCCCGGCTCGCCGCTGGCGGCCACCAAGGAAGAGCTCGAGCAGATTGCCGGCTTCTGGCCCGACATCGAGAAATCGCGCGCCGAAGCCAGGCGCCTGCTAAAGGAAGCCGGGGCCGAGGGGTTGAGCTTCGAGCTTCTGAACCGCAATGTCGACCAGCCTTACAAATATGTAGGCACCTGGCTCGTCGACGAATGGAGCAAGATCGGGCTACACATCACCCAGAGGGTCGAGCCAACCGGCCCGGAATTGGATGCCTTGCGCAGCGGCGATTTCCAGGTCGCGCTGGTCGCCAACTGCCACGGCGTGCCCAACCCATTGCTGGATGTTCAGACGTTCCTGCCAAATTATGCCGCGGCATACGGGTATTTCGAGGATCAGGCGGAGCTCGGTCTCTATAACCAGATGCTGCGCGAGACCGATTTCGACAAGCAGCGCGCCTTTATGCGCCAATTCGAGAAATACGTGGTCGATGATCAGGCGCACCAGATCTGGATAGTGTGGTGGAACCGCATCGTTCCCTACCGCTCCTACGTGAAAGGCTGGAAGATCAGCCCGAGCCATTACCTCAATCAGGACCTGGCGACAGTGTGGCTCGACAAATAACAAATGCGATGAACGGGATGCTTCAGCGGGAGGAAATGCGATGGAGGCGAGAGCTGCGATATTGGCGGTGAGCTTCGCGCTCTTGACGGGGGCGCCGCTGGCCGCGATGGCGGAAGAAATCCCGAAAAACGGCGGCACCTTGAATTACGTGATCCCGGCGGATGCGCCGCCCAGCTTTGACGCGCATCGCGAGACGACCTTCGCGACGATCCATTCGGCGGCGCCCTTCTATAGTGTGCTGATCCGCGTCGATCCGAACAATCCGTCTTCCACGACCGACTTTGTCTGCGACCTTTGCACGGCAATGCCGCAGCCGACCGACGACGGCAAGACCTACACTTTCAAGATCCGCAGCGGCGTCAAATTCCATGACGGATCGCCGCTGACGGCGGCCGACGTGGCGGCGAGCTGGGAGCACATCATACACCCGCCCGAGGGCGTGCTGAGCCCGCGTGAGAGCCATTATGTTATGGTCGACACGGTCGAAGCGCCCGACCCGAAGACCGTGGTCTTCCACTTGAAGTTCGCCACCAGTGCCTTTCTGCCGGCGCTCGCCGATCCCTACAGCTGGGTCTACAAGAAGGAGATTCTCGACAAGGATCCGCGCTGGTACGAGAAGAACATCATGGGCTCGGGCCCGTTCAAATTGGCCAGCTACGACATCGGCCAGTCGATCAAGGGCATCAAGAACACCGATTACTACCATGAGGGCCTGCCGTTCCTCGACGGGTTCAGCGCCATATACGCGCCGAAGCAAGCGGTGCGGGTCGATGCGATCCGCAGCGACCGCGCCGCGATCGAATTCCGCGGCTTTCCACCCTCGGTGCGCGACGAACTCGTCGGCGCGCTCGGTGACAAAATCACCGTTCAGGAGAGCGATTGGAACTGCGGTAGCTTTATCGAGCCGAACCACAAGAAAAGGCCGTTCGACGACCCACGCGTGCGCCGCGCCTTGACCTTGGCGATCGACCGCTGGCACGGCGCGCCGCAACTGGCCAAGATTGCCAACGTGCACACTGTCGGCGGCATCGTGTTTCCCGGATCGCCATTGGCGGCGAGCAACGAAGAATTGGAAAATCTGGCCGGCTTCTGGTCCGACATCGATAAATCGCGGGCCGAGGCCAAGTGCCTGTTGAAAGAGGCCGGAGCCGAAGGGATCAGTTTCGAGCTTCTGAACCGCAACGTCGACCAGCCCTACAAATACAACGCCACTTGGGTGATCGACGAGTGGAGCAAAATCGGCCTCCACGTCACGCAGCGAGTATTGCCGACGGGCCCGTGGTTCGAGGCGATGCGGCAGGGAAATTTCGACGTCGTTCTGGCCGGCAATTGCCAGAGCGTGGTCAACCCGCTGCTCGACGTGCAGCGCTACCTGCCGAATTACGCGGCCAATTACGGGCAATTCGACGACCAGCCGGAACTCGCGCTTTACGGCGCCATGCTGCGCGAGACCGATCCGGCGAAACAGCGGGCGCTGATGCGCGCCTTCGAAAAGCACGTCCTTGATGACCAAGCCCACGAGATCTTTCTGTTGTGGTGGTACCGGATCGTGCCGTACCGGTCCTATGTCAAAGGCTGGAAGATTAGCCCCAGCCACTACCTGAACCAGGACCTGGCTACAGTATGGCTCGACAAATAATGCGATGGCAGTCCCCTTATCGTCGCCCCCGCGTAAGCGGGGGTCCAGAGCCTGCCTCTGGCTTGAACAGGGGAGCCCACGCCGCGGCCTCGCCACCCTGGATTCCCGCTTTCGCGGGAATGAAGATATCGAGGGTGCTCGCGGTCCTGCTCGGGGCCGTCGCGTTTGCAGCGACGGCTTCGGGGGACGAAGAGCCGAAACGGGGGGGCACGTTCACCTACATGATCCCGGCGGATGCGCCGCCGAGCTTTGACGGGCATCGCGAGAGCACCTATGCGACGGTACACTCGGCAGCACCGTTTTACAGCGTCCTGGTGCGCATCAATCCGGAAAACCCGTCCTCGACGACCGATTTTGTCTGCGATCTGTGTACTGAGATTCCGCAGCCGACCGATGACGGGAAGACTTACACCTTCAAGATCCGTCAGGACGCGCAATTTCATGACGGCTCCCCGCTGACTGCGGCCGATGTGGTGGCGAGTTTCGAGGAGATTGTCTTCCCGCCGGAAGGCGTGCTAAGCGCGCGCGCCAGCAATTACCTGATGGTAGAAAAAATCGACGCCCCCGATCCCGAAACCGTCGTCTTTCACCTTAAATTCGCGACCAGCGCGTTTCTCCCAGCGCTCGCGAGCCCCTTCAACTGGATTTACAAGAAGGCGATCCTCGATAAAGACCCGCGCTGGTACGAAAAGAATGTCCTCGGCTCGGGGCCGTTCAAATTCGCTGGCTACGAAACCGGACAGTCAATCAAGGGCGTAAGGAACCCGGGTTACTATCACAAAGGGCTGCCTTATCTCGACGGCTTCACCGGGATTTATGCGGCAAAGCAGGCCGTACGGGTCGAGGCGATCCGCAGCGACCGCGCCGCTATGGAATTCCGCGGTATGCCGCCTGCCGCGCGCGACGAGCTCGTGAGAGCGCTCGGCGACAAGATTGCGGTGCAGGAGGGTGATTGGAACGTCGCCAGCGCGGTCACACCCAACCACAAGAAGAAGCCCTTCGATGACCCGCGCGTGCGCCGGGCTTTGAGCTTGGCGCTCGACCGTTGGGGCGAAGCGCCGGGATTATCGAAGATCGCGATCGTCAAGACCGTCGGCGGCCTTGTCTTTCCCGGCTCTCCATTAGCGGCAAAGAAGGAAGAGCTCGAACAGATTGCCGGGTACTGGCCGGATATCAACAAATCACGAGCTGAGGCGCGACGACTCCTGAGGGAGGCGGGCGCAGACGGGCTGTCCTTCGAGCTCCTCAACCGCGATGTCGATCAGCCGTATAAATACGTAGCGATCTGGCTCATCGACCAGTGGAGCAAGATTGGGCTCCATGTGACGCAACGAGTCTTGCCGAGCGGGCCGTGGTTCGATGCGATGCGCAACGGCGAATTCGATGTCGTGCTCGAAGCCCCCGGCTACGGCAATGTCAATCCGCCGCTAGATGTCCAGAAGGCAATGCCGGCCTCCGTCGATTCCGAGAATTACGGGCATTATGAAGATGCCACCGAGGTCGAGCTCTACCAGCGGATGCTGCGCGAAACCGAGCCAGCGGGGCAGCGCGCAGCGATGCGCCGGTTGGAGAAATGGGTGCTCGACGACCAGACGCATATGTTTTGGGTGCTGTGGTGGCATCGGATCGTGCCGTACCGGTCCTATGTGAAGGGCTTCAAGATCGCTCCGACCCATTTCATCAACCAGGATTTGGCAACGATTTGGCTCGACAAATGAATTCTCGAGAGGTGTGGGTGAGTTTAAAAACATTGGCGTTCGCCGCCATTTCCCTGCTGGCGTTGACCAATCCAGTTGGTGCAGACGACGAGCCGAAGCGCGGCGGGATCCTCACCTATATGATCCCGGCGGACGCTCCGCCGAGCTTCGACGCGCATCGCGAGGAGACTTACGCGACGATTCATTCGGCGGCGCCGTTCTACAGCGTTTTGATCCGAGCCAACCCCTACGATCCGGGCAAGACCGACGATCTCGTCTGCGATCTGTGCACGGCGATGCCAAAGCCAACCGATGACGGCAAGACCTACACCTTTAAGATCCGCGAGGGCGTTAAATTCACCGACGGCTCGCCATTGACGGCTGAAGATGTCGCGGCGAGCTGGAACGAGATCATCTTTCCGCCGAACGGCGTCATCAGCGCCCGTCAGAGCAATTTCGTCATGGTCGACAAGGTCGAGGCAACCGATCCGACGACCGTGATCTTTCGTCTAAAGTTCGCCACCGACGCATTCTTGCCGGCATTGGCCGACCCCTACTCCTGGATCTACAAAAAGGCGATTCTCGACAAGGACCCGCACTGGTACGAGAAGAATATTCTCGGCTCCGGCCCGTTCAAATTCGTCAGCTACGATACCGGCCAGTCGATAAAAGGCGAGCGCAACCCCGACTACTTCCGTAAAGGCCTGCCCTACCTCGACGGCTTCACCGGGATATACGCCGATAAGCAGGCCGTTCGCGTCGAAGCGATCCGCGCCGATCGCGCCGCAATCGAATTTCGCGGCTTCCCGCCTGCCACGGTCGACGAGCTGACGAAGGCGCTCGGCGACAAGATAACTGTCCAGACCAGTGACTGGAACTGTGGCGGAGTGATAACCCCGAACCACAGCCGCAAGCCGTTTGACGACGTTCGCGTTCGGCGCGCCCTGACCTTGGCCATCGATCGCTGGGGCAGCGCACCAGAGCTGTCCAAAATCGCGATTGTTCATACAGTCGGCGGGCTAACCTTCCCGGACTCGCCGCTCGCGCCGACAAAGGAAGAGCTGCAACAGATTGCCGGTTATTGGCCCGACATCGAGAAGTCGCGGGCGGAGGCGAGACGGCTCTTAAAGGAAGCGGGTGCTGAAGGGCTCAGCTTCGAGCTGCTCAACCGCAATGTCGATCAACCGTACAAATATTATGGGATTTGGGTCGTCGACCAGTGGAGCAAAATCGGACTGCACGTCACCCAGCGGGTGTTGCCGACCGGGCCGTGGTTCGATGCTCTGCGGAGCGGCAATTTCGATGTCACTACCGAGGGCAACTGCCAGAACGTCGTCAATCCGCTCGCCGATGTCGGCAAATACCTGCCGCATTCGGTGTCTGACTCGAACTACGGGCAGTTTGACGACCCGAAGGAAATCGAGATGTACGACCGGCAGTTGCGCGAGCTCGATAAGGCCAAGCAGAAGGCCGATTTGCTCGAGTTCAATAAATACGTTCTCGACGAGCAGGCGCATGCGATCTACCTGCTGTGGTGGCAGCGGGTCGTGCCGTACCGCTCCTATGTCAAAGGCTGGAAAATCGGTCCCAGTCATTACGTCAATCAGGATTTGGGAACGATTTGGCTGGACAAATGACGCCAGCGACAACCGATACCCGGCCTCTCCTCGAAGTACGCGGATTGCACATGCATTTCCCGGTCACCGAGGGGATCGTCACGCATCGCAAGGTCGGCGAGGTCAAGGCGGTCGACGGGATCGATTTTACGGTCCGCCGCGGCGAGACCTTGGGGCTCGTCGGCGAGAGCGGCTGCGGCAAGACCACGACGGGCCGCTGCATCCTGCGCCTCGAAAAGCCGACTGACGGGCAAATCCTCTATGACGGCGTCGATATCGCGAGGGCGGAACGCAAGGAGCTTCTGGCCTTGCGGCGGCGCATCCAGGTCATTTTCCAGGACCCCTACAACTCGCTGAACCCCCGCATGAAGGTCGGCGAGATCATCGGCGAGCCGATCATGGTGCACGGGCTCGAGCGCGATACGGCGCGGCGCGCCGCCCGGGTCCGCGAGCTGCTGTCGGTCTGCGGGCTGGATCCGAAATTCGCCGACCGCTACCCCCATGAGATGTCCGGGGGCCAGCGTCAGCGTGTCGGCATCGCCCGCGCGCTCGCCCTGGAACCCGAGTTCATCGTCTGCGACGAAGCCGTCTCTGCGCTCGACGTTTCCATTCAGGCGCAGATCGTCAATCTGCTCGAGGATCTGCGCGAACGGTTCAGCCTGACCTACCTGTTCATCGCGCACGACCTGTCGGTCGTGCGCCATCTGTGTCAGCGCGTCGCGGTCATGTATCTCGGTCGCGTTGTCGAGTTGGCGGCATGCGACGAGCTCTTTGACAATCCGCTCCATCCCTATACGCAGGCGCTGCTGGCGGCGGTTCCGGTGCCCGATCCCAGCGTCGAGGCGGAACGCGCGTTCCGGCCGGTGAAGGGCGAAGTCCCGAGCCCGATCAACCCGCCCTCCGGTTGCGTCTTTCATCCGCGGTGCCCACTTGCCGTCGAGGGGTGCAAACGGGTTCGGCCGGAACTGCGCGAGTTGCGTCCTGGCCACTGGGTCGCGTGCAGCGAGGTGCGGTTGTGATGAACGGGTCGATGACAGGTATGTCACTGGGGCGAGGAGCAGCCTGACGGCGCGACGTGCGGATGCGCTACCGCTATCGCGGCAACGAAAAAATCTTCGACAAGCCTGCTGACTCGGTGATCATCGGCCGGCCGCGGCATGGCGTGCAGGTCGATATCGATCTTACCCCGGATCTGCGAGTGTCACGTCCTCACGCGCGGATCTCGATCGCCGACGGCGATTATTGGATCGAAGATCTCGGCAGCGCCAACGGCACGGAAGTCGACGGGCGGCCGATCAAGGGAGCCGGCAAAATCCGGCTGAGCCCCGGCCAGCAGATGCACATCAGCGACACCACACTGACGCTCGATATTCCGGCCGCCGAGCCGCGCCCCGCCGCCAGCTGGGCGGCGGACGAGCGGACTTTGATCGATACCCACGACACCCGCCTCGACATCGCCGAAATGCTCGATGCGGCGGCGCCCGTTTTCGAGCCCGGCAAACCGATCGATCCCGCCCGGGCGCAAGCTCTGGCGCTGCTTTACGAATTGCCGCTGCAGTTCGGCGAGCAGACCGAGCTCGACGCGCTGTTCCAGACGATTATCGAACGGCTGGTTCAGATAATCCCCGCGGCCACCCGCGGCGCCCTTTTACTCGAGGATGAGACGAGCGGGGAGTTGCTGCTCAAGGCGCATGTTCCTGCCGGCCAGCCTTCGGTCAGCATGACCCTGGCGT
>JAFASL010000007.1 GCA_019244535.1 Alphaproteobacteria bacterium | reverse complement strand
TTGCTCGATCGCCTGCCGGGCATTCTCCAGCTCGGCGAGCGAGCGCTCCTGGAAAGCAGGCGCAAACCCCGCGGCGAGCAGCAGAGCGTTCTGGTCGCGCAGCGGAATTTCGAGCTGCTCCGCTAGCCGCAGGATCATCTCGCGGCTTGGCTGCGAGCGGGCGGTTTCGAGGCAGGACAGATGCCGGGTCGAACTGCCGGCGGCAAGCGCCAGCGCTTCCTGGCTCAGCCGGCGGTTCTGGCGCCAGCGGCGCAGCAGTACGCCAAAAGGCAGCATCGCGGCGGTCATGCGGCAGAGCTTACGGCGCGGCGCGCCGCCGGGCCATGACCTTTGAGGTCAAGATTTGGCTGTCCCCCATCCGTTTTTGACCTCGGAGGTCATGGTTCGGTTGTGCGGCGCCGGCCACCTTCGCGCCAAGGCAATCCGGCCAGGAGTAGTTGAGATGCTTCGCGTCGCTTTTGTCGGAACGTTTACCGCCAGCCTCGAACAGCCGGTGCGCCAACACTTGACTGTCCCATGCAGACCTGCGCCCCCCCAGATCCAGCGAGCGCCGACCGAACCGCCCGCGCCCGCCACGCGGCTCCCGAACGCGCTGATAAACGCCAAGAGCCGCGGGCATCGGACCGCCAATTTGACCCGGTTCGCTTGCGATCATCAGGTGGCCGGCAAGGGACAACCAATGCGGAGCTGAAGTTGACGAGATCGCGTTGGCGAGCTCCCGTTAGGCTGAATTTTCTGCAAGCCGGAACAACGCGTTCAGATTGCCGGGCGATTTTCATGGGCTGATCCGCGTCCATCCAAAACAACGCCCTGTGGCACCCGCCCGTACTGTCTCTCATTCTCCCGGAGCGCGCGCCGCGCCACGACCTCGCGGTCGGCTCGTCCACATTTCGATCCGACGCGAGCGTGGCAAAGGCGGCCTTCATGCGTTCTACTTCGACCTCGGACATCTCTTCGAGGTTGATGAGAGATTTGCGCGCTGTTTCATTGACGCGGATCAACTCGTCCAGCTTCAGCTGCATCGCCTGCGTGTCGCGGCTTTGCGTGTTCTGGATCACGCACACCATCAGAAAGGTGACAATGGTAGTCCCGGTGTTGATGACCAGCTGCCAGGTATCGGACCAGCCAAACAACGGGCCCGAGACCGCCCACGCCAGTACGACCGCAATGGCGAGCACAAACGTTAGTGACCGTCCGACCTGGCGTTCGACCCAGCGGGCGAACCGCGCAAACAGCGGAGGCCTTTCGGTTAGGCTCTCGGCGTCAGGCAGCATTCCGTACCCCTCGCTTCTGTTCGTTTGCTAATACTCGGAAAGTAAAATCCGGTTCCGTGGCGAGACGGTTACGTGAGGTGCGCAGCCCAGCAGCAACCAATCGGAAGACATGGTGCTACGCGAGACCGGCGGATGTCCCGGCGCCGACGCAGGCGGCGCGGGCGATCCTCGAGCCCAACAGGGCGTCCCGACCGACATCCGATCATTCAGGACATCGGTGCTGGACGCACCTCTTGGATTCTCGGTGGCGCTACTTCGCATACTCGATGGCTCAGCTCCTGGCATTGGATCCACCGAAGACGGCGCTCTCGGCCCTTCCATCCCTCTCGCGCTTCTCGACCCGCCAATGGCCGGGAGAAACCCTGGAAATCCTTGCGTGCCGCTGACAAAGCCGCGAAAGGCACGCCCGACCTCGACAACTTTCTCCCGCATATCGGCGTGGTCCCTATGCAGAAGGCGCGTAATCTCCGTCACTGAGAGGCCGCGCAGCAGCATGTCTCCAAGCTCAGCCAATTCCGCGTCCGACCATTCGCGGCGGGCGTTCGCGGCAGCCCGATCATCCGCAGCCTCCGTGCGATCCTTCTCAGGCACAAATTGTCGATAAGGCGTAAGAGCGCCTCCTGCTCGGGATGCCGCGGCCCGCTCAGGAATGCCGGGATTTGCATGTCGGTTATCTGACCGCCGGATGCCCCGTTCGGTTCATGCCTGACAAAGGCCCCGCCGTTCGCAGGATCGCGAGCAAGGAACCACTTGTCACCGTTTGGGCTGCTGTAGAGCTCTGTGATCAGAGTGGCTTTCATACTTGCTGAACACGGTGCAGCGGGAGCCGTCGCCAGCAGCGTGTATCTCCTGGGGCCGGTGAGGGATAGCAAGCGATGCGAGCTAGCCGGTTTTCCCAAGCCTTCCAGTCGCAGATCCCGGCATGCGCGTCAACACTCGAGCCGCCGAAGGTTTTCGGGCTCCAATATCAATTCGGAAGCGCGGCTGCGGCAGCTGCCACTGGGTTGGGCTAGACGGAATTTAGTCGCGGTCGGTGGGGCCGAAATCTTGGCCGGCCGCGAGTTCGTCATAGAGCCCTGCTACCTGGTTCAATCGGTCGATCACCTTTGCGTCGGTTATGGCTGCAGCGTAACGACGAGCCCTGGCTGCCTCCTCCCGGAATATCGTGCCGTAATCAGAAGCCGTGACGTTTGGGAGACTCTCGTCCATTTGATCCAACGCCCTTTCCTTACCCGGGCCAGGTTTTGCTTCCGCAGTCGAGCTCTCCGCTCGCATGTCGCTCGCCTCGCATGGAAATGGCCCCATTGCCGAGGGCCCTCCCTGCTATTGCTTAGTGGTTGTAGTCTTGCTTGTCGTGGTGCTGCCGCTCGCCGGATCAGTTTCGGATTTGCTGTGCGTCTCCGAGCTGCCAGCAGGACCTTCCTTGTACGCGTCCTGCTTGGTAACGGAGTTCCCCTTCCAATTCGTGCCTTCCTTGGTCATGGTCGTCGTGGAACCGCCAGGCCCGGTGGTTTCAGTCGTGGTAGAGGACCCCTTGCCAGGAGAGCCCTGCGCCAGCGCAATGCCGGTCATTAAGCCAATGGCGGCCACGCCAATCAGTAGACGCTTAATCATCCTATCCTTCCGCGAGTTGGTTACCCCAATCAGAACACTGGCGCGCAGCGCAGAGTTCCCGCCAGTAGGGGTGTCTGGGTGACGCTCCTGAGGGATGCCCGACCGCGAGCTGACCGTTGCCGTCAGACCGTTCCGTTCCAAGATCTCGACCGGCTCGGAGTGTTTTGCTAGAGCGCCGACCATAGCCTGACCGCCGATTCCCGCTCCAACCACCACCGCTCGTTTACGCAAGCGACCGCTCACCTCGGCATGCTCCCGGAACTTCGAGATAGCAAGTTGCTGCATGTGGAGCTCAGCCTCCTACGACGCTCCACTCCTCATTTGAGTGAACTGTCGAGGCAAAAACTGTCCTTGGTAAGAGACACTTGAAGCGGAGGTGCCTGATGTCTTTTTGACATCCCGCGAGAGCCATAGCCCCCGGGGCATCGGAAAACCGGTGCCGCGCCGCGAGGACGCGCGGCTGCTGACCGGCGCGGGGCAGTACGCAGACGATTTCAGTCTGTTGGGTCAGGTCTATCTCTATGTCGTGCGTTCGCCCCACGCCCACGCGAAGGTCTTGAAGATCGATGTCGCAGACGCGGTCGACGGGCCCGGGGTCATCGCGGTGCTGACCGGCGGCGACGCGGCGGCCGATGGCTTGAACCCGCTCCCACACAGTCCGGTCCCCGCGA
>JAFASL010000945.1 GCA_019244535.1 Alphaproteobacteria bacterium | reverse complement strand
GCGTCGCGGTCGACGAAGAACCAGCGCCACACCTCGGTCTGATGCGGCCCGCGCGGATGCCACACCGCGATCGAGCGCGGCTGGCGCGGCAACAGCGCGGTGTTCGGGAAGATTTCGCCGGGCGCCCCGATAAGCCGGCCGTGCGCGTCGGTGCGCCGGCGGCGCCGTTCCGCTTCGCAATGCCGGAAATATTCGGCGACCTCCGGCGAGTTCTGGTACGCGGATGGCGTTGGCTGGTCTTTCGGCAGGACATAGACGATTGTTTGGTGGCCGCGGTCGGGGATGCAGACATGCAGCCGCCGACTTATCATCCGCTCCGGCATGTCGCGGCGGCTCTGGCCGCTCGGCCCGATGCCGACGAGGTCGACTGAGCGGTGGCTGATATTGTGGTAGGCGTCGCCGCTGAAATTTTCCGCCGGAAATTTCCAGTTGCACGGGATCAGCCATTTCTGCACGCCGCACAGCACCTCCGCCTGTCCCTCGCGGCCGTCCCACCCATCGAGGATCAGGTCGAAGAACGTCGCGAACTCGCCGAGATACTCGAGAAAGGGCGGCGCGCTGGGGTCCCAGGTGGCCCAGACCGAGCCCTTGTAATTGTGTAGCTGCGCAACTTCGACGAGCCCCCATTGCGACCGGTCGAGCTTGGAGTGATAGGCCTCGCGGAAATAGGGAACGCCGACGAGCTTGCCGTCGGTCGAATAGCTCCAGCCGTGGTAGGGGCAGGTAAAGACCGCGGTGCTGCCCTCGTCATAGCGGCACACCTTCATGCCGCGGTGGCGGCAGGAGTTGAGGAAGACGTGGATCTCGCCCGCCCGGTCGCGGCACAGGATGACCGACTCCTCACCCATCGATGAGACGAAGAAATCGCCCGGGTTGGGGATCTGGCTCTCATGGCCGACAAACAGCCAAGCGCGCGCGAACACCCGCTCCAGCTCCTCGTGGTAGATCTCGTCATTGACAAAAATCTCGCGGCTGATCTGCCCCGCGTCGAGCTCGACAAGACCCTTGCGGTACCCTTCCATGCGTGCCGCCATCTTCGCTCTCCTAGGTTCTGCCGCGTCTGGGGTCTTCCGTTTGGTACGCAGGCACCTCCCGTGCCGATGCGCGCAGCTTGGTTCCCGCCATTGCCTCGAGGATCCGTGCCGCGATCGGGAAACCTTCCTGCCCCCAGCCCTGCGCCTGAGCACGGCGTAGCACATCTTGAGCGAGGAGCCCGAGATGCGCCGGTGCGGCGACATCGCGCGCCAGATCGCAGGCGAGCTGCAGGTCCTTCGCGACGATGTCGAGGGTTCCGCCGGCAGTAAACGAGCCCGGCAATACAGAGCGCGGGATATTGTCGAACGTCCGGCTGGCGCCGGCGCTGACCGGCACGATCTGCGCCAGGACCCCGAGGTCGATTCCCGCCTTTGCGCCGATCAGCATACCTTCGAGCGCCGCGACAAAATTGGTGTAGCCGAGATATTGCGTGACGAGCTTGGCGGTGCAGCCCGCACCTGACCTGCCGACATAGAAGATGTTCCCGGCCATCGCCGCCAGCAGCGTCCGGCATTTCGCAAACGCGGTTTCGTCACCGCCAACCATGACCGTCATCGTCGGTGGCCGCCCGCTGACCGGCGCATCGAGCGCGTCGACACCGCATGCCCGGCAGGCCTCGGCAACGCGACACGCCACCGCCGGCGAGTTTGTGGTCATGTCGATGTAAGTACTGCCTTGGCGCAGCCCGGCGAGTATCCCGCTCGATGGGTCGAGCGCCGCATGCTCGACCTCCGAGGGGCCGGGCAATGAGGAGAACACCACCTCGCTCGAGCGGGCCACGGCAACCGGATCTTCAGCCGGATGCGCGCCGCGGGCGCACAGCGCAGTCATCGCATCGGGCCTGACATCGTAGATCGTCAAATCGTGACCGGCGTCAATCAGACAGCCGACCATCGGCGCGCCCATCGTCCCGGTGCCGACAAAACCCAGCCGCATCGGTTATCTCTCCCCAAAGGCGAGGAAGCTAACCCGCGCCGTCAATCGACACAACCGCCGGCCGGCGCGGCTACTCGCGGAAGTTGATGTATTGCAAAGGCTGATCGATTTTCATGCCGCGCACCACCGCGATCGCGGCCTGCAGGTCATCGCGTTTTTTCCCGGTAACGCGCAATTCGTCGCCTTGGACGGACGCCTGGACCTTGAGCTTGCTGTCCTTGATCTCGCGGATGAGCTGTCTGGAGAGATTGGCGTCGACCCCCTGCCGCAGCACGATTGTTTGCTTCAGCGTGTTGCCGGACGCCTTCTCCGGGGGTTTGTATTCCAGAGCCGCGGGGTCCACCTTGCGGCGCGTCATGTGCACCTTCAACAGCTCGTGCATCTGCTTCAGCTTGAGCTCGTCATCGGCGACGATGTTGAGCACGCCTTCCTGCCGCTCGACTTTGCACTTGCTGCCCTTGAAATCGAAACGCGTCCCGATCTCGCGCGTAATTCCGGCAAGGGCATTGTCGACTTCGGCAAGCTCGATCCGTGAAACGATGTCGAAGCTCGGCACTGCCGTCTCCTTTGCTTGATGACATTCTGCCGGATATAGCGCAGGCCCGGCGCGAAATCAGCGACGATCGGGCGGTCCCTGTCCGGGCCGAGTAAAGACGGGCTGCTCCATGATGGATTCGAGATACGCCCTGATGCGCCGGTAGGCGGCGTCGCAAGGCAGCCGCCGCGGCGGGGCGGTCGTCGCCTCGCCAGGATCGGTTATGCCGCCCCAATCCGCAACCGCTGCCCTCAGCTCCGGGTCGGCGAGAATGAAATCCACTACCTGGTTCTGCGTACCGAGGCTGGGAGCGCCATTCTCCTCTGTCAGCTCACGGTAAAGCTCGATCGCATAGGCGATCGCTTGCTGGATCAGCAGGGTGTCTTCGGTAATGGCGGGCATCGGCGGGCTCTTTACAATTGCTCGCATTGCGAACACCGCCGGGCGAGGCTGGTTCTCGCTACACCCTTCCGCGAAAGGCGGCTGCCGTCGCGGCAAGCCCCGCTTCCACCGAAACCGGAGGCTGCCAATTGAGTAAGCGGCGCGTTTCCGCGTCGTCCACCTGTAGCGACGCCGTGAGACGAGAGAGCGGCGGCCCCAGTATCGGCAGATGGGAAATCGCAGTCATAACCGGTCGAGGGACACGGAAGAGGCGCGCTGGGCGGCCCAGTTCCGCGGCGAGGACCCGGATCAGCTCCGGTGTCGACAGGTCGGCCGCATCGCGCGCCAGGAATATCCGCCCGGCAGCGTCGGGATGGACACAAACCCGTTCCACAAGGTCGACCAGGTTGTCGATGAAAATCAGGCTGCGGCGGTTATCGATGCCGGCGAAAGGCAGCGGCAGGCCGCTCGCTGCGAGCCGCAGCAGCGCCCGAAAATTTCCCTTTACTCCGGGACCGTAGACAAGCGGGGGACGTAGAATCACGACGTCGAGGCCGCTTTCCCGTGCCGCGCGCATGAGAGCGCGCTCGATCCCGAGCTTGCCGCGACCATAGGGGTCACGGGGATCCGGCGGGTCGGTCGCGCGAAACGGCGCTCTCGGCCCCGTTGCATCGCCCATCGCCCGAACCGAGCTCATCTGGACCAGCCGGCCTACGCCGGCCCCTCGCGCAGCATGCGCCAAGGCGCCTGCGGCTCGCGCCTCCTCGTCTGCCGCGAGATCCCGGCGGGAACGATGCGCCCGGTTGGCGAGATGCACAACGATATCGACCCCGTCGAGATGCTTCGACCAGTCGGTCTCGGCGCCGATATCGCCAATCGGCCGAAGGTCGACACCAGGGATCGGATCGCCCGGACTCCGCGAGCGCCCGAGCACGGCATGACCGCGCTCGACAAGGCCGAGACACAGCGTGCGGCCGATAAATCCGGCTGCACCGGTCACCAGGATCTGCGGCAAACAGGCCCTCCGGCGAAACCGCCGCGCGGATTATCGAACCCATGCGGGTGCAAATGCATTAGAGAGCTTCCGTTTCGACCCTGTTCTCTGCCGATCGACGTGGTCCTACGCAATACCACCGAAGCATTGCAGGCGCGGCGGCAGTCTATGCCGCCCGGCGCTGTGCGACGGCCAAAGCTGCTCTTCCTTGTTACCGAGGACTGGTATTTTTGCTCGCACCGTCTACCGGCAGCGCGCGCCGCCCGCGCCGCCGGTTTTGATGTCGCGGTTGCGACCCGGGTGCGCGCGCATCAGGATCGCATCTGCGACGAAGGTTTCGCATTGCACCCGCTCCGCTGGCGGCGGCGCGGGGACGGGCTCCTCGGCTCCGGCCGCGCGATCAACGAGATTGCCCGGCTCTATCGTACCGAGCGGCCAGACCTCGTCCACCAGATCGCGCTGAAGCCGGTGCTGTTCGGCGGAGTTGCCCTCCGCCTCGCGTTTCCAAATAAAAAGAGCGCTCCGGTCGCTATCGATGCGGTGATGGGGCTGGGCTCCGGTTTTTCGGCCGGGAGCTTCACCGCAAGGCTTCGCCGGCCGTCGCTGGGGGTCGCGCTCCGTTTCGCCGGCAGAGACCGGGGTGTAATCATCGTGCAGAACCCCGAGGACCGCGCCGCGTTGACGGCGCGCGGGATCGACCCGCAGCAGATTGAAATAATCAGGGGATCGGGTGTCGATTGTGGGCATTTTCAGCCGCAACCCGACCCCGCCGGTTCTACGGTCACGGTTGCGCTGGTATCGCGCATGCTTAGGGACAAAGGGGTGCTCGACGCGGTTGCGGCTATCCGCCTTCTCCGCAAACGTGGCTGCCCGATCGAGCTTCTCCTTGCCGGACCGACCGATCCCGACAATCGCGGCTCGTTGACGGCGGAAGGCCTCATGTCGCTGGCAAAAGAGCCCGGAGTCGAATGGCTCGGCCCAATTGCCGATGTCCGGGATGTGTGGCGGCGCGCCGCGATTGGCTTGCTGCCCTCGACCTATGGCGAGGGGGTGCCCAAGGCGCTGCTCGAGGCGGCCGCTTGCGCGCGCCCAATGGTCGCGAGCGATGCTCCCGGGTGCCGCGAAATTGTGCGTCCTGGCGAAACCGGTCTTCTCGTTCAGCCGGGGGATATCAAGGGACTGGCAGCCGCGATCGGGGCGCTCGCCAAGGATCCGCTGCGCCGCAGCGTGATGGGGCGCGCTGCGCGCACGTTGGTCGAGCGCGAATTCACCGAAGCCATCGTCGCCCGCGAGACCCTGGCGATTTATCGGGCCGCGCTGGATCGAAGGGCGGCGCGGCGATGATCCGGGCATGGCTCCTCGCGGCGGCTGTCGTCGGGTTTTTGTCAGTTTCGGCAGGCGCCGCCGCAACCCATCTCGCAGCCGGCGAGCAAGCCGCAGGGTTGCTCCGATCGGGCGCGCTATATGGTATGGTGCACGCAGCCGCGCTGCTCGCCGTGACGGCCATGGCGCAGGCCGGCGGGCGGTCGGGGCTGGCGCTGACGATCGCCGGCTGGAGCTTTGCCATCGGCGCATTGTTGTTCAGCATCAGCCTCTTCGCGCTGGCGCTGACCGCAAGCGGGTGGCTCGGTATGATCACCCCGTTTGGAGGAATGGGCTTGCTGATCGGCTGGGCATCACTTGCCGTCCATGCGCTAAGCGATGCGAATATACATTCCACGAGCGGTTCTGAGGATCGCCCATGACGACATTGCTCTACACCCACCCGGCCTGCCTCGACCACGACCCCGGTCGGCACCATCCGGAATCGCCGGCGCGGCTGCGGGCTGTGCTGGCGGCGCTGGACGATCCGGAATTCGCCCGGGCGGAGCGTCGCGAAGCGCCGCAAGCAGCCCTCGACGACGTGATGCGCGTTCACTCGCGCCGCCATGTCGAGGGCGTCCTCGGGGCAATACCGAAAACCGGTCATGTCGGCATCGACGCGGACACGGTGCTTTCGCCCGCCTCGGGAGAAGCGGCATTGCGCGCCGCCGGTGCGGTCGTCGCGGCGGTGGATGCGGTGGTGGCTAGAGAGGCCGATAATGCGTTCTGTGCTGTTAGACCGCCCGGCCATCACGCCGAGCCGCAACGCGCAATGGGGTTTTGCCTCTTCAACAACGCAGCGATTGGCGCGCTGCGCGCACGCGAGGTGCACAGCCTCACACGGGTGGCGGTCATCGATTTCGACGTGCACCATGGCAATGGCACGCAGGCGGCGTTTGAGGCAGACGGCAGCCTGTTTTACGCCTCGACGCACCAATATCCGCTGTACCCCGGCACCGGCGCGGTGAGCGAGACCGGGGTCGGGAATGTGGTCAATGTGCCGTTGCGGCCGATGTCGGGCTCGAGCCAGTTTCGCTCGGCCATGACACAGCGCATCCTGCCGGCGCTCGACGCGTTCCGGCCCGAACTCATTGTGGTCTCGGCGGGTTCCGGCGCGCACAAGAGCGACCCCCTGGCCCAGCTGATGCTCGACGAAGCGGACTACACTTGGGTCACCGAGAGATTGCTGGAGATTGCCTATCGGCATGCTGAAGGGCGCTTGGTCTCGACTCTTGAAGGCGGCTACGATCTGGCGGCGCTGGCCGGCAGCACTGCGGCGCATGTGCGAGTATTGATGTCAGTCTGAGAAACTTTGGCGTCTTCTCACTGTTGTAATTATGCAACTCCGCGCCTATTTCGCGCTCTCGTGATCGGCTAAACCGCATAACGATCCTCGCGTTTTTTGTTAAACATTAAGGCAGATGGTCGACCCAGGCGTTTCCCCCGATATCGCCGCGATGAGTTTCGAGGACGCGCTTGCCGAACTCGAGCAGATCGTTCGCCGCCTCGAAGGCGGCCAGGTCAAGCTCGACGAAGCGATCATGTCCTATGAGCGCGGCGCTCAACTGAAGCAGCATTGTGAAAGAAAGCTCAACGAGGCGCAGCAAAGGGTGGACCGGATCGTCATCGGTCCCGACGGCGCCATCGGCATGGAGCCTGCCAAACTTGACTGAACCGCCATGGTCCGAACCGATTTCGTTTCCGAGGGCTCTTGACCAGGCCGCCCGTCTCACCGACGAAGCCTTGGAGCGGCTGCTCATAGCGCCCCCCGGGCTTGAGGCGAGAGTATATGAAGCGATGCGGTATTCGGCCTTGGCGCCGGGGAAACGGTTGCGGCCCTTTCTCGTTTTGGCGGGAGCGGGACTTTTTGGGGTTGCACGGCGCTGTGCTCTGCAGGTGGCCGCCGCCATCGAGATGGTTCACACCTATTCCCTCATTCATGACGATCTGCCGGCGATGGACAACAGCGAGCTGCGCCGCGGGCGCCCGACCTGCCACAGGCAATTCGACGAAGCGACGGCGATTCTTGCCGGTGACGGACTGCTCACCACCGCATTCGGACTGCTGGCCGACCCCGATACGCATGGCGACCCGGCTGTGCGGTGCGAACTCGTCTCTGAACTCGCCACGGCGGCCGGCGCAGCCGGCATGGTGGGGGGTCAGATGATCGACCTGATCGCCGAGCGCCAGAGCTTGGACATCGGCGCCATCACCCGCCTGCAGCGCATGAAGACCGGCGCGTTGATCGCTTTTTCGTGCGAGGCTGGCGCGATTCTCGCCAAGGCGCCAGGGGAAGCGCGAGTCGCGTTGCGCGGCTACGCTCACGATTTGGGGCTTGCCTTCCAGATCGCCGACGACCTTCTGGATGTCGAAGGCTCGGCAGATCAAACCGGAAAGCCAGTCGGCGCCGATGCCGCGGCTGGAAAGGCTACTTTTGTCTCTATTCTCGGGGTGGAGCGTGCTCGAGCGCAGGCCGACTTGCTGATTCGTCAAGCTGTGGCCCACCTTGATTTGTTCGAGCAAAGAGCGGAACTTTTACGTGAAGCCGCGCGATTCGTGATCACCCGCCGTACGTGAGGAGCGCAGAATTGGATCCAAACCCAACACGCCCGATTTCAAATCGGACGCCGTTGTTAGACCAGATCGATATTCCAGCCGATCTGCGCAAGCTGCCCGAGGAGGACCTTCGGCAGCTCGCCGACGAACTGCGCGCAGAGCTTATCGATGCGGTCTCGATCACCGGCGGTCATTTCGGCGCGAGCCTCGGGGTCGTCGAGCTGACGGTGGCGCTGCATTATGTCTTTGATACGCCGCACGACCGGCTGGTCTGGGATGTCGGTCATCAGGCTTATCCGCACAAGATCCTGACGGGTCGGCGCGACCGGATCCGCACCATTCGCCAGGGAGGTGGGCTTTCCGGCTTCACCAAGCGCTCGGAAAGCGAATACGACCCGTTCGGTGCGGCGCACGCCTCGACCTCGATCTCCTCCGCGCTCGGCATGGCCGTCGCCCGCGACTTCCGCGGCGAGCACCGCAATGTCATTGCCGTCATCGGCGACAGCGCGATGAGCGGAGGAATGGCTTACGAGGCGATGAACAATGCCGGCGCGATGGATTCACGGCTGATCGTCATCCTCAACGACAACGACATGTCGATCGCGCCGGCGGTCGGCGCGATGAGCGCCTACCTGTCGCGTCTATTGTCTTCAAAGTCCTTCATGTCGCTGCGCCACATCGCAAAGGAAGTGGCGCGCCATTTCCCCAGACGGCTCGAAGACGCGGCGCGGCGCGCCGAAGAATTGGCGCGCAGCTTCATTACCGGCGGGACATTGTTCGAAGAGCTGGGCTTTTACTACGTCGGCCCGATCGATGGTCACAACATCGATCATCTGCTGCCGGTTCTAAAAAACGTGCGCGACAGCAACGAAAGCGGCCCGGTATTGATCCATTGCGTGACCGAGAAGGGGCATGGCTATCTCTCAGCCGAGCAAGCTGAGGATAAATGGCACAGCGTCAACAAGTTCGACGTCGTCACCGGGACCCAAGCCAAATCGACCCCGAAGGCGCCGCAATACACTACAGTATTCGCCAAATCGCTGATCACCGAAGCTGAAAAGGACGACAGAATCGTCGCGATCACGGCGGCGATGCCGTCGGGGACGGGCCTCAATCTGTTCGGCGACAAATTCCCGAAGCGATGTTTTGACGTCGGTATCGCCGAGCAGCACGCGGTGACCTTCGCGGCGGGCCTCGCAGCGGAGGGGATGAAACCCTTCGCTGCTATCTACTCGACCTTTCTGCAGCGCGCCTATGATCAGGTCGTGCATGACGTCGCGATTCAGAGTCTGCCCGTGCGTTTTGCGATCGACCGCGCCGGTCTCGTCGGCAATGACGGCCAGACCCACGCGGGCTCGTTTGACGTGACCTACCTCGGTTGCCTGCCTGGCTTCATCATCATGGCAGCGGGCGACGAGGCTGACTTGGTTCACATGGTTGCCACCTGCGCGGCGATTGACGACACCCCTTCGGCGGTGCGGTATCCCCGCGGCGAGGGGATTGGTGTACCACTGCCAGAGCAGGGCGCCCCGCTCGAGATCGGTCGCGGGCGCATCATGCGCGAGGGCACCAAGATCGCACTGCTGAGCTTCGGCGGCCGTCTCAACGAGTGCATGAAGGCCGCGCAGGAGCTAGGGACTTATGGTCTGTCGACGACCGTTGCCGATGCGCGTTTCGCTAAGCCGCTCGATACCGACCTCATCAGGCGGCTGGCGCGCGACCACGAGGTCATGATTACGGTAGAGGAGGGGGCAATCGGCGGATTTGGCAGCCACGTGCTGCACCATTTGGCGATGACCGGCATGCTCGATCAGGGGCTGAAGATCCGCACGATGGTGTTGCCGGACGTCTTCCTCGACCACGATTCACCGCAGGCGCAGTACGATCAGGCCGGGCTCAACGCCCGTCACATCGTGGCGATGGCGCTCTCAGCCCTCGGCCGCGAACTCGCCCAGCAGCCGGCGCGCGCCTAGCAGTCAGTCAGCACGCCCCACCCGACCGGAACTCTCCCTCTCCCCGCTCGCGGGGAGAGCCCCGGACGGCCGCCCGCCAGGGCGGGCGTTCCGGGGATCGCCGGGACAGCGGCGCAAGCAGTGTTTCATCCAGAGGGGGTCGGCGCCGGCCGGTGTGGAACTCGCAATGACGGGCTCTCAAATGTGGATCGCCCGGCCGTCGACGGCGAGGGCGGCTTCCTTGATCGCCTCGCTGAGGGTCGGGTGCGCGTGGCAGGTGCGCGCAATGTCCTCGGCCGAGGCGCCAAACTCCTTGGCGAGCGTCGCCTCGGCAATCAAGGTGCCGGCGTCGGGGCCGATAATATGCACGCCCAGCACCCGATCGGTCCCGCTTTCGGCGAGGATCTTGACGAACCCCTCGGTATCGCCGTTGGTGCGGGCGCGCGGATTGGCGGTGAACGGGAATTTGCCGATGCGGTAGGAGATGCCCGCCGCCTTTAATTGCTCTTCAGTCCGCCCCACCGAGGCGACCTCCGGCCAGGTGTAGATCACTGCCGGGATCGCGTCGTAGTCGACGGAGGTCTTCTGCCCGGCAAGCCGTTCGGCGAGGGCGATCCCCTCCTCCTCGGCCTTGTGCGCGAGCATCGGCCCGCGGATCACGTCACCGATTGCGTAGATGCCGGGAAG
>JAFASL010000937.1 GCA_019244535.1 Alphaproteobacteria bacterium | reverse complement strand
CGAAACCGCGGGGGCGTTGCTCGGCAAGGGCGCTGTCTGGTCCCAATCGACAGCGTCGCTGGCCGGTGAGTGCGATGTCGTCGCAACTTGTCTGCCAGGACCGGCGGAGATGGAGGAGGTCTGCCTCGGGCCGGGTGGGATCGTCGGACACATCAAGCCGGGCGCGCTCTACATCGACCACACGACGAACTCCCCGCTGTTGGTGCGGCAGGTTCATGACAGGCTGAGCGCCCGAGGGGTGGCGATGCTCGACGCGCCGGTGAGCGGCGGCATGGAAGGCGCGCACACGCGTGACCTTTTGGTGATGGCGGGCGGCGAGCCTGCCGTTTTCGAGAGCGCGCGTCCGTTGCTCGACGTTATAGCGAAGCGCATTATCTACACCGGCGGGATCGGCACCGCGTCGATCGCCAAGATCATGCACAACAGCGCGAGCTTCACGCTCGACCTCGTCATGGCCGAATGCTGGACGACTGGCGTCAAGGCGGGGATCGATGCCGCGACGATAGTTAAGGTCTTTAACGAGGCGGCAGTCGGCCAGATGATGAGCCTGAAGGTGCGCCTGCCGGCAACCCTTCTGCGCGGCAATTTCGATCCGCGCTTCTCGCTCGCGCTGGCGCGCAAAGACCTCGGCCTGGCGCTCGAATTGGCCCGGGCGACTGACACGCCGATGCGCCTGGCCGCGCTCTGCGAGCAGGAGATGATCGAGGCGATCGGCCGCGGCTGGGCCGACCGCGACGCCTCGATCTTTCTGACGCTTCAGGAGGAGCGCGCGAAGGTTCGGGTCCGTCTGCCGCCCGAGTGAGCGTTGCAGCGGCTACCCGCTTTCCGGTTCGACGGCGATCCCGTACTCCCGGCGCACATAATCCGCCGTGAGCTTCCCTTCCGCGATGTCCTGGGTGAGACGAGCCGGATCGCGCTCGGCCGGATCGCCCCAGCCGCCGGCACCTCCGAGCACGTGCCAGAACACGTCGCCGCGCCGGATCGTCAAGCGGCATTTCGCAGGCAATTCGCGCATTTCGCCGTCACGCCACAGCAGGTTCTGCGAGGGCGTTCCACTGCGCCCGCCTTGCAGCCCATAAGGCAGATGAGTGCGCCGGTCGGTGCGCAGCTGCAATACGCCCTCCTCGGCCAAAAACCGATGTTGCCGCACCAGCGCGAGCCCACCGCGGAACTTTCCCGCGCCGCCGCTGTCCGGAACATAGCCATAGCGTTCGATAAGCAATGGATATTCCGACTCGACGATCTCGACCGGGTTGTTCGAGAAATTGACAACGGCGCTCGCTGCGGCGTCGATCCCGTCCTTGGTCGGGCGCCCGCCCCAGGAGCCGAACAGGAACTCCAGAAAGACGAAGGGCCGCCGCTCCGCGTCGTAACCGCCGAAGCTGATACCGGTGTCACCGCCCATTTCGCAGGCGAAGACGCGGTCGGGCGCGATCTTGGCGAGCGCCCCGAACAGCGTGTTTGCGACGCGAAAGCCGGTCAGCCCGCGCGCAGCGACCGGTGCGGGCATGACTGGATTGACGATCGTGGCGGCCGGCGCGACGACCTCGATCGGCCGGAAATAGCCTTCGTTGTTCGGCGGGTCGCCGCCGATCAGATGCCGGACGCAGGCGTAGACGGCCGATTTGGTGAAGGGCAGCGGCGAGTTGATCGCTCCTTCCACCTGCGCCGCGGTGCCAGTGAAATCGGCAATGAGCCCGTCGCCGGCGACGGTGATCGTCACCCGTATCGGGATCGGACCGGGATCGACGCCGTCATCGTCAATCCAATCCTCAAAGGCGTAGCTGCCGTCCGGCATTGCGCGAATGGCGTTGCGCGCCAGCCGCTCGGCCTGGTCGAGGAGGGCGTCACTGCACGTGCGGAACCGCTCGGCACCGTAGCGGTCGATGAGGTCCAGCAGACCCTTTTCGCCCGCCGCGCAAGCGGCGAGCTGCGCGCGGACATCGCCCAGAACCTGGCGCGGCACCCGGACATTGCGCTCGATGAGTTCGAATATCGCGTCAACCGGCGCGCCGCGGTCGTAGAGGCGCACCGGTGGAATGCGGAGCCCTTCCTGGAAAATTTCGGTCGCGTCGCAGCCGTTGCCGCCGGGCGTCATGCCGCCGACGTCGAGCTGATGGCCGATCGTCGCGGCCCAGCCGACTAGCACGTCGCCGCGCCAGACCGGCTTGACGATGTAAAAGTCGGGCAGATGGGTTCCGCCCTCATAGGGGTCGTTGAGGATGAAGACGTCGCCCGGCCGGGTCGAAGCGCCGAATTTCCGGGCAATGCAGCCCATCGCGTCGGGGATCGAGCCGAGATGCAACGGCAGGGTCATGCCCTGAGCAAGCAGCCGCCCCCGCGCATCGCACAGTGCACAACTCATATCCATCGAATTCTTCAGATTGTTCGAATAAGCGGTGCGCACGAGCGCAATCGCCATCTCGTCAACAATCGCATCCAATGCATGCTTGACCAGTTCGAGCAGGATCGGCTCGCTGAGCTTCCGTTCCTTCATGTCAGTCACCGACCCGGATCACGATATTGCCGAACTGATCGAGCACGGCAGAGCAGCCCGGCGGCACCAATGTCGTCGCATCATATTCGTCGATCAGCAGCGGCCCGCACCGAGGCTCTGCATTCGTCAAGTCGAAGCGGTCCAGTATCGGCGTCGCTAAGCCGCCGAAATGCCCGCCGAAATAGGCTTCGCGCTTGCCGCCCCCAAAGCGGCGCCGCGCCGCGCCTGCGCCACGCGGCAATGCGGAGGGGTGGCGATTGCGCGGCATGCGGGCGACAATGCGAATATTGACGATCTGCACCGGGTCTCCTTCGGCCCGGTGGCCATAGGTCCGCTCGTGCTCCCGCCCGAAGAGCTCCTCAATCGCCGTCGCCGGTGGATTCGTGTCGGGCAGCGGTATCGTCAGCTCGAAGGATTGGCCGGCATATTTGGCATCCACAGACCGCTCGATCTCCACCGAAGGCGCTTCGCGCATCAGCTCTCTCGCCTCATCGGCGAGCGCTTGAAAGGCGCTCGCGACAAAATCGTCGGTCAATTCCGCCAATGGCGCATTTAACGTTCTGACAAGGTGATGCTCGACTTCTGCTTCGAGCAGACCTACTGCGCTGAACACGCCCGGTGCCGGCGGCACCAGCACGCAACCGATCTCGAGCGTGCGAGCCAGCTCGGCGGCAAACAGCGGACCGTTGCCGCCAAAGGCGATCAAGGTGAAGTCTCGCGCATCGCGGCCTCGCTCGATCGTAACCGCGCGGACTGCACGCGCAATGCCGGAGCAGCCGACTAGATAGGCGCCGTAAGCAGCCTCTTCCAAGGATAACTCGAGGGGCGCGGCGACCTGCGCGGCGATCGCGCTGCGCGCCTTGGCGGCGTCGAGCCGCAGCCCGCTCGGTAACCTGTCCTGCGCGAGGTAGCCGAGCGCCACATTGGCGTCGGTCAGCGTCGCCGCGGTTCCGCCATTGTCATAGCAAACCGGACCCGGCACGGCACCGGCGCTTTGCGGCCCCACATGCAACGCTCCGGCGCCGTCGAGGCTTACGATGCTGCCGCCGCCAGCGCCGACCTCGGCGATATCGATAGCGGGAGTGCGTAACAGGTACCCGCCACCCTTATTGAGGCGACTGCCGCGCGAGATCGGGCCGCCGATCTCGAACTCGCTCGACCGCCTGATCTCGTACTCTTCTGTGACGGACGCCTTTGCCGTCGTGCCGCCCATATCGAGGCTGACGATGTTGGGGATGCCAACCCAGCGTGCCATCGCCGAAGCGGCGATGACCCCAGCCGCTGGTCCGGATTCGATCAGCTGAACCGGGCGCGTCCGCGCTCGCGCCACGGTCATGACCCCACCGTTCGACTGCATTGTCAGCAGGGGCGCCGTGATGCCGACGCCGCCGATCCCGGCCTCCAGCGTTGACAGATAGCGGTCGAGGATCGGCATCACGTAGGCGTTCGCGACCGTCGTGCTGGTGCGCTCGAACTCGCGGATCTCCGGCAATACTTCGGATGAGACAGTCAGGTAGATTTCCGGCAGCCGCTCACGGATCGCGGCGGCGACCGCGCGTTCATGCGCCGGGTTCGCATAGGCGTGAACGAGGCACACTGCGACGGACTCGATCTTTTCCTCGGCAATGCCGGCGATTGCCCGATCGAGCGTGTTGCGTTCCAGCGCGCGGATCACGCCGCCGCGATGGTCGAGCCGCTCCGCGACTTCGAAGCGCCAGCGCCGTCGCACGAGCGGCGCGGGGCGTTCCTGATCCATGTCATAAAGGCGCATCAGCCGCAGCCGGCCGATTTCGAGCAGATCGCGAAAACCTTCCGTCGTAACCAAGCCTGTGCGAGCGCCGCGCCGCTCGATTATCGCGTTTGTTGCGACGGTCGTGCCGCGGATCAGCTCCTTGACGCAGGCGCCCGATATGCCCGCCTCCTGAAATACGTCATGAATGCTGCGGAATATCGCCTCGGCATAATTGCCGGTTGTCGATAGGACTTTTCGGCTGGCGACGCGCCCCGCCTCGGTGACAAGTACGATGTCCGTGAAGGTTCCCCCGACATCGACGCCGAGCCGGCAATCATCCTCTCGGGTCATGGCTGTCCCACCGCTGCCTGTCGCCCTTGCTGCGATATGCGCTTTCCGTCTTCACATGCGGAGACCGGGCCGCGGGCTTATCCTACCCGAAACGCCAGCCCCGCACGAGCACTGCCCGGTGATGCATTGCTGCGGCAGTGGGGCTCTCAACAAAAGGCGTTACAGGGCAAAGCACCTGGAGGAGGATGCTGCCGGTAGGCGCGGACCGAGTTTCAAGAACCTGGCACAAGAGACTGAGGCGCGCTCTGGGGCACTACCGCCGGCACGAGCAAACGGCGAACAGAACGTCGTATGCATCAGCGGGTTCGAACACCGGATCGAATTGCATGGCGACCGAGACGGCTCGAGTAATCCGCCTGCGCCGTTCGCCACCGGCACGCTCTTGGCTTCGGATCAGCGGGATTGAGGCGGGCGATGGGTATCGCCCACCGGCCTCCAGCCCCTTCCTCAGAGACTAATTCGTTGCACCCCGGCAGTCATGGCCCGTCGGCCCGATTTGCAGACCCCCCAACAGACAGACCGCCGCTAATTCTGCTTTGTGGTCGTTCTCGAGCGCGTCGTGGTCGTGACGCCGTCGGGGCCGGTCATAGCCTTCGTGTGGCTCTCGGTACTTCCGGTGACCCCCTCCCGGTACGTATCCTTCTTGGTGATCTCGTTGCCGTTGGCATCCACGCCCTTGGTGATCGTCGTCGTGTGGCCGGTGGTCGGCGAAACCGTCGTGGTTGTCGTTGTGGAGCCCGGCACGCCAACCGAAGGTGGAACGGTCGGAGGTGGCGACGTGGGAATGTAGGTCTGGGCGAATGCCGCGCTCGATATCAATCCCAAAGCGGCCAACCCGGCCAGTAGATGCTTGGTCATGCAGTCCTGCTTTTGCCGTTGGCGATATCCGTAAAACCAACGACAGATGTTCGGGGTTCCCGCTGGGGTGAAAGCCGGGTCGCCCACGTCTTTGACTTCAGCTACCTTTCGCTGCTTACCTTGCGCACGCGCAGCCATTTCGTCGAGCGTGACGGCTTCGGTGAGGCAAAACCATTCACAACGTTTTCGGCGGAATTCGGTAACAATTCTGAAACGGCATTTTATCCATGCACTTACCGCTGTATTAACCAAGTTAGAGCAAAGTCAAGTTTTATCAGCGAGTTATCTTTGCCTATTTTTTAGGCAATCTGCTAAAACACCAAAATGCCACGAGATGTTCGGCCATGCGGCCGAGGTTTATCCACAGTTTTATCCACTACTTCGGCGGATTGACGGTTCCTTGACGCTGCTGTTTCCGGAGCGCGGTTCGCTTTTGTCAGCACATGATCGAAGAGGGCGCTGTGGCAGGTAAAAAACGAAGGGGCGACGCTCGTGTCGGGCCGACCGATATGGTCGAAGCCATCCGGGCCTCGCTGCAGGCGGGAGAATCGTGGCGGGCTACCTCGCACAGACCTGCTGGGTGCGTTCCCTCCAAATCGGGTGAAGATTTGGTCACCCGCGGAGGGGCAACGCCGGATACGATGCGGTATGTTGCTCCGTGTTCAGCCGTCGATCGGAGACCTCTGTGATGACCAGGATCGCCTCGTTTGCGACGCATATGATTTCGGTCCCGCGTCCGCAACCGGTATGGACCGCGCATGAAGAGAGCAAGGCCTGGAGTGTAATCCTCACGGAGGTGCGTACCGATGACGGTCTCGTCGGCTATGGCGAGATCCACGGCGCACCGATGAAGCGAATTTGCGAATGGGTGCGCCGTTTCGGTGAGGTCGCCAACGGCTTGGATGCGCTCGCGAACGTGGCGGTCTGGCAAAAGCTTTTCGCGCTGACCTCTCCGCGGCCGGGGGGCATCGAGGGCCGGGACGGGTTGCCGCCGCCGATCCCGCGTGGAGAGCGCCCCCAGGCTATGGCGGCGCTCGCCGGGATCGACATCGCTCTGTGGGACATCAAGGGCAAAGCCGCCGGACTGCCGGTGTACCGTCTTCTGGGCGGCGAGAGCCGGCCGATCTTTACGTATGCCACCGGCGGGTACTACCGGCCGGATGCGGCAGATGCCGATTACGGACGGGAGCTGGCGCAATTCATCGAGTTCGGCTATCGAGCGGTAAAACTCAAAACCGGCGCGGGCAGCCTTGCTGCGGAGGCCGAGCGGATCGGCGCTGTGCGCCGAGCGATCGGCGATACGCCGCTTCTGATGCTCGACATGAACGCCGCCTACGATTTGCCCGATTGCATCGAGTTCGCAAAAGCCGTCGAGCCCCACAAAATCTTCTGGCTCGAGGAACCGTTGCATTGGTATCTGCAGCCCGCTGATTTTGCCCGCCTCGCGGCGGCGACCTCAATCCCGCTGGCGCATGGCGAGCGGGAGCTGACGCGTTTTTCGATACGTGATTTCATCGTTCAGGGTGGCATTCGTTACGTGCAGTTCGACGCCACTCGGAGTGCCGGGTTTACCGAAGCCTTGCGCATCGCTCAGCTCGCCGAACAGCATGGCGCGATGCTCGCCCCGCACACCGCGCCCGAAATCCATGGCCATCTCTGCCTTGCCGCGCCGCGCTGCGTGTTCGGCGTCGAATCACACGGTGGGCCGGAGGCCGATCCGCTGGGGTATGGCCTCTTTCGCGAGCATCCAGCCCTGCGCGATGGTCACGTTCATCTTGGCGGCCAGCCGGGCTTCGGTCTTGAAATCGATTGGGCCTTTGTCGACAGATACCGCCGCGGGCCGTAGAAATGAGCTGTCCAAACTGAAGCGTATGCCTGCTGGGGAGAACGACATCATGATCCCGGCACAATCCATCGGATCCCATCCACTGATCGAGGGTCCAGCGGTCTGGACGGGTGCCGATATGGGCAAGCGCGAGGCAGAGTGGACGTATCGCTTGTCTCCCGCGGAGGTCGCCGAGCTGGAAACCGCGGTCAGGGCGGTGCAGGCGCGCGGTATCGATATTGCCGATATTCGTCGTGCGGATTTCCCATTACCGACCCTTGGGCCGGCGCTGGAACGGCTGCGCGCAGAGGTGCTCAATGGCCGTGGATTTATATTGCTGCGCGGCGTGCCGGTGGAAAATTGGCCGATCGCTGACAGTGCGACGGCCTATTGGGGCATCGGCTCGTATTTCGGCAGCGCCCGATCACAGAATGCGCAAGGGCATTTGCTCGGCCATGTCTACGACTTGGGTAAGGGCCTCAGCGCGACGAACCCGAATTTGCGCAGCTATGCAACGGCTGAACGTCAGAATTTTCATATCGACCGCTGCGATGTGGTCGCATTGTTGTGCCTGCGGCGGGCGAAGTCGGGAGGGCTCTCGTCGGTCGTCAGCTCGATGAACGTGCACAATGCGATGGCGCAGCGCCGCCGGATCTGCTGGAGCGTTTATACCAGCCGTTTCCGGTAGACGGGCGCGGTGAGGTGCCGGACGGCAAGGCTCCGTTCTATGAGGCGCCGGTATTCAATGCGTATTGCGGCCACGTCTCGGTGCTTTATTCACGCCTTCACATTAGCTCGGCGCAGCGGTTTCCCGAGGCTCGGCGGCTTACCGCGGAGGACATCGAGGCGCTCGACATGCTGGTCGAATTGGCCGGTGACACCGAACTGAGGCTCGATATGGACCTTATGCCGGGCGACATTCAGCTTCTGCACAACCACACGATCCTGCACGCCCGCTCGGCGTATGAAGACTGGCCTGAGCCTGAGCGCAAGCGGCACCTGTTGCGGCTGTGGCTCTCGCCACCGGGCGCCCGCCCTTTGCCGCCGGTTTTCGCGGAGTGTTATGGCAGCACCACCGTCGGCGATCGTGGCGGCATCATTTGCAACAGAACCCGGCTGCACGCGCCGCTTACGCCCGGTTGAGCGGCCATTGGGCGACGAATGTTTGCCAGAGCGGCCGCCCCGGTCCACTCGGCTCACGCCAGCTGTTCCGATGACGCATGATCGGCTGTGCCGGGACGAGTACTTATTGGCGCTGAGTAAGAAGAAAAACGGCGTAAAACCGGTGACCTGAGCATAGTCACAAGGCATAAAAGGCCGCCAAGACTCACTTCTGACCGAGGGCCGATGTCGTTTCTGGCGTCCCGGGAAAGCCACACCTTGCAGGGCATCGGGAAATCGGTGCCCCGCCGCGAAGATGCACGGCTGCTCACCGGCGCGGGACAGTACGCAGAGGATTTCAGTCTACCGGGCCAAGCCTACGCATATCTCGTGCGTTCGCCCCACGCCCACGCGAAGGTCTTGAAGATCGATGTCGCAGACGCGGTCGACGGGCCCGGGGTCATCGCGGTGCTGACCGGCGGCGACGCGGCGGCCGATGGCTTGAACCCGCTCCCACACAGTCCGGTCCCCGCGA
>JAFASL010000652.1 GCA_019244535.1 Alphaproteobacteria bacterium | reverse complement strand
CGGCTCGCCGGACTAATGACCTTTATGTTTCCAAGCTACCCCTGTCAACTCGTGCCGACGGGAGGCGCTCCGGGATGCCGACCCGGCGGTCGGCTCGTCGGCCCTTTGACCCGATGCGATCGAGGCAAAAGCGGCCTTCATGCGCTCCACTTCGACCTCGGACATCTCTTCGAGGTTGATGAGAGAATTGCGCGCCGTTTCATTGACGCGGATCAACTCGTCTAGCTTCAGCTGCATCGCCCTGCGTGTCGCGGCTTTGCGTGTTCTGGATCACGAACACCATCAGAAACGTGACGATGGTGGTGCCGGTGTTGATGACCAGCTGCCAGGCGTCAGACCAGCCGAAGAACGGGCCCGAAACCGCCCACACCAGGACGACAGCGATGGCTAGGACAAACGTCAATGACCGTCCGACCTGCCGTTCGACCCAGCGGGCGAACCGGGCAAACAGCGGAGTCCCTTCGGTTTCTACCGTCGGGTCAGTCCCAGGGAGCATTCACAACCATCACCTCGTCAGTGTCTTGAAACCACAAATCCGTAGGTATGACCCTCGCCCATCGGCACCACACCGAAGAAGGATTTCTCACCCATCAGAACCATCATTTCGGCCGTCCCTTGTGGGTGTCGGGATGATGCTTCGCCAAACCATCTGCCCAGCATAGTTCGGAGGGGAAAGGAAGCTATGGCGAGTGCGCGCGCTGTCGAACGGATACCATCCGCCCCAACCACGAGATCGTGGGCGCCTGACGTGCCGTCACTGAAGTGGACCTCGACACCGCTGTCGTGCTGGGTCAGAGCTTTGAGCGAGACACCCAATCGTTGTCGCACCTCGGCGGCGCCGGTCAGCAGAGCCTCCTGCAGTTTGACGCGTGTGATGCCAACATATCTACATCGCGCCAGAGATCTCGCAAATCCGTCTCGCAGAGCAGCTCTCCTTGCTGATCATGGAAGCTCCACCGCGGACCTCAGTGGCACCCCTATCGACTGCCTCGTCGAGGCCGAGCGCCCGCAGCACCCGCACACCATTCGCCGGTAGGCGAATCCTCGCTCCAATCGCCGGTCACGCCCTACTGCGCTCTACGAGCTCCGGCTCGGAGCCTTGCCGGTGCAGCGCGGTTGCGACCGTAAGCCCTGCTATTCCTCCACCTACAATCAGGATCCGCTCGATATCGGCCATTTTGTCCTCCCTCTGTCGCTTTGTTGGCGATAATAACCGATTCAATTTTGATGTTTTAGCGAGACGATCATTGTCGCCGCAGGGTATACGCCGCGGACGCTGAGAATAGAGAAATTCCCGTCCGTGTTGCCGCCGATGAGCTTACCGAGCAACGAGACATTGCTCGTATACAAGGAGACGTCTGCGCTCCCGAACGAAATCACCGGGAACAGCGTCGACTGCTTCAGTCGACCTTCGGGACCGGTAAACCACCAATTCGCCAGGAAAGTTTGCTCTGAGTTTGGCGGCGGCTCGATTTCGGTGCCAAAGAGAAAATAAGATGGCAGATCCTCTCCGGCCGCCGACACATAAAGCTCACCGGAGAGGCCACTCGAATCAGGGGTGTACTCGTATGTCAACTGCGGATCAAAAACCGCAGGCAGCCCGGCGAATTGGAACCGCCTCGCGAGCGTCTGATATTCGTGACATAGATCACTGTGTAATTATTGATGTCCCCCGTCCCATCCGGCGCCACGAGATTGATGCCGATTTGGGAGAGCTCGGTCGGTTGCGCCGGCGAGTGGTCGACGCTGACCTCCTCGCAGCTCGTTGCGCGAACGACGATTGCGGCTTCTCCGTTTTTGGCCCCGGCGATCACATAGCCAGCCGGCACGAGCGTCTGCGCTGCAGCCAAGGAAACCGGTCCCCAGCCGACAAACTCGGTGCATCCCGCAAACTGGACATTAAAGGAACGACTGTCCGCCAAAGCGAGCTGGGTCCCAAAGAAACATACGGCCAACATCATCACGGCGATAAGAGTTTTTCGATCGGGCATGATATTTTCTCCGTTGGTTGAGACAATCTATCGCTTGCGTACCCAAGTTCAGTAAATCTGACCCGAGATGTCTTCGCCGGGCGACGGCTGGGGTCCGGATCGCCATAATCACGGCTTGAGATCACCGGCATTGTTGACGGCTGCAATCCGCTCAGTTACACGGCTCATGCCGCAAGCCAAATGACTTCGGGGACACGCAGAGTACGGACGCGAAAGCGGCCGGCCCAAGGTGTCATGGAAGAAGCCGTCGACGGCCGCGGCTC
>JAFASL010000409.1 GCA_019244535.1 Alphaproteobacteria bacterium | reverse complement strand
CCGACCCGCTGGTCGGGCTGGCGTCCCGCTAATGCTGGCTGCAATGGTCATTGCGACCCCCGGACGGCCGCCCTGCGGGCGTTCCGGGGGGGAAGCAGTCTCGCGTCGACGACCGCTTGGTCGGCCGAGATTGCCGCGGCGCGCAGGGCGCGCCTCGCAATGACATCGCGGCGTCTGGCCGGCATCAGCCCGGCTGCGGCGGTGCTCGTCCTTTTTCTTGCGCTCTCCTGGCTGTATTGGCACGGATACACCGAAATCTACTATACGATCCTGCGCCGCTGGGGCATCGAGCCGTTCCGCTCGCCGTTTGTCGATGCCAGCGGCTGGCTCGCAGCCTGGGAGTGCACGCGGCAAGGTGTGGATGTCATTCCGTTCGACCCTTGCGACGTGTTGCAACGCGGGTACGCCTCCTCGCCGCTGTGGCTGGCACTCGCCGGCGTTCCGCTGGGGGTCGCGGACACGACGATCGTTGGCTGGTTCCTCGGCCTCGCATTTATCGCGTCGCTGACCGTACTGCCGACGCCGCGAGGGTCGCACGCGCTGATACTCGTGATCGCGGCGACGATGTCGACAATGGTCGTCTTTGCTCTGGAACGCGCCAACGCCGACCTCTTGCTGTTCCTGCTGGTGCTGGCGGCGGGGCTCCTCGCCGAGAGCCGGCTGATGGCGGCCCGGCTGCTCGGCTACGGCATCGCTCTCTTCGCGGCATTGCTCAAATACTATCCGATCGTGGTCCTCGTCGCCGCCTTCCGCGAGCGCATTGCGGTTCTGACAGGCGTTATCTTGTCTGCCGCTTGTGCAGTCGCCGCTTTCTGGGCGATCTGGCACGACGATCTCGCGAGGGGTCTCCCGACGATAGCGGCCGGCCCCTATAGCACCGACCTGTTCGCGGCAAAGAACCTGCCGTTCATGATCGGGATGATCGTCGAAGAGACCGCGGCGCCGTCGCGCTATGCGGGCGCTCTGGGGTGGGCGCTGGCGGCGGGGCTCTACACTGTCCTCTTCGTCGCGGCGCTCGCGATTTGCCGGCGGGTCTTGCTGATGCCGGGATTGGCGGCTGCGGCCGCCGCGCTGTCCGGCCGCGAGCGCACCCTGGTGGTGATTGGCAGCGCGGTGATCACCGGGTGCTTCTTCGCCGGGCAGAGCATCGGCTACCGCGGCATCTTCCTGCTCCTGGTGTTGCCGGGGTTGCTGGCGCTGTCGCGTTCTCCAGCCCGCGGACCGCGCCTCCTCTTTCTCGCCACCGCAATCGTCATCGTGTTGTTGATGTGGGGCGAAGCCCTGCGCCGCGCGTTTGACGGCGGGTTCGGGTTCTGGCTGCTGCGCGAGCTCGGCTGGTGGTGGTCGGTCAGCGTGATGCTCGCGATCATCGCCGATTTTTTGCAGCAATCACCGGCCTGGCGCGGCGCGACGGAGTGGCTGGGCCGGGCTCCCGCTGCGGCTGCGCTCGCGGTGTGGGAGCCGTTGGGTCAGCGCCGCGAGCGCGGGCCGCGCGACGGCCGCGGCGGCCGGTATTGCTGAAGCCGCGTGCTGCGCAGGCCGGGCAATCCGTGCTGCTCGAATGCGCGCTCCCAGGAGCGGTACTCCTCCTCTGTCAACTGCCAACGCTGCAGCGCCTCCTCAAGGGTGAGCCGGCCGCTGCGCACGGCGCTGACGACCGCGGCCTTGCGGCGCACGACCCAGCGTCTGGTGTTCGGCGGCGGGAGATCGTCGCTCATCGGCGGGTCCTCCGAAGGCGGTCGCGGCTGCGCGTCACTCACCGGGTCCCGCCAGGACCTTGGCGGCCCAGAAAGAGCGGTCGCGCCCCCCGAGCTGCCGTTTGCGGCTCTGGTTGCGCCGTGCGGCATAGCGCTGCAATGCTATGCGGTCGGCGGGGCTGGGACTGGCCTGGGTCGGCAATGCGCAGGCGGTAGGGCAGCGGGTAATCCCGTTGCTGCGGATAAAAGCGGCCACTGCGGCCTCATGTTCTTCGCGATACATCGTTGACGGTTCCAAAAAATCGGGTCGGCTAGTTCCGGCGAGCGCCGGGCTTGATTCCGACCTTGCTCAGGAAGCTAAAATCTTCAATAATATTTATCCTTAAAACCCCATGATTTGATAGTTAATCAAATAATAGTTAAAGGGATCTTGCGAGCTGGCATCTGTGTTAATGGCACAGCATTCACCATTTCTTACCGGTGGCGGCGGTAGAGTGGGCCGCCGGGGTATTGCCGGGTATTTCGTATGGAGGCGCGGATGGCGGAACGGCGATCGACGACGAAGCTGGCGATCACCAAGCCGGCGATGACCAAGCTGTCGCTCGCCTATTGGCTCACCTTGGCGCTCTTTGTCGGATTGCAGATCGCCGACATCCTCACGACAAACCATGCGCTGACGATCCCGGGGATCTGGGAGGCCAACCCGCTGATGGCCTGGGCGCAGGCCAAGCTCGGCGCCGTCTGGTGGGTGCCAAAGCTGGCGGTCGTGGCTTATCTATGCGTCGCCGCGACCTTTATGCGCCGGCGCTGGCCGATCGTCTTCGCGGTGTCGGTTTCCGGCATCGCCGTGCTCGGCAACATCAGCCATTTCTGACTAGATCGAGGGAAACGACGGAGGATACGGAGCACACGGAGAAACAGACCTCCGTGCTCTCCGTGTACTCGGTGGTGAAATTTTGCAGCGGACCCGGCGGGCTCAGTAAATCCCGGGCACCAGCCGCGCGGTTCGCTGCCGGTAGGCGGCGTATTCCGGGAAGCTCTCAGCGAGGACAGCCTCCTCGTTGTGCATCCGCCGCAATTGAAAGGCGATCTGCACGACGAGAACGAGTGCGGTCGCCCACGAGGAAAACTGCATCGCCAGACCGACCACCGCGAGCTGCTCGGCGAGATAAAGCGGGTGGCGGATAAAGCGGTAGGGACCGGAAGTGACGAGCCGCCGCGCCTCCGCCATCATGCTGAACGAGCGGCCGAGCCGCATCAGCGCATAAACCGCCGCCGCGCTGCCGAACAGCACCAGAAGGGTCGAGACCATCTCCACCGTCACCGACAATTCGCGGCGCGGAAAAAACGGGATCGCATAGACGAGAAAGGCGCCGCCAAACGCGGAGATCCGCGGCTCGAGCCCGCGCGCCTTGCCGGTCGGCCGCGCCCGCAGCAAGACCGAGGCGGCAAGCAGCAGCAGAAAAGCAATCGTCGACAGCCGCATCGCGAGGTTGACGGCATAAGCGCCAAGCGGCAACGCCGGGTCCGCCTCGCGCACATAGCGGGCGAGCCCCGCCATCTGCAATGTCGCGCAAAACATCGACCAGCCTGTCAGCGGCAACCGCATCAGCAGGTCGTAGGCGCGCGAGTCTTGCAGCTTCGACAATTCGAGCTTGATGCGGCGCGCCCTTGCCGCCGCGGGGTTATCTAGCGTCATTTGACTGTTGTGGCACCGGCTCGAGACAGAAATGAGCGGCATTTCAAATAAATTCCAAGGTAAATGATACCAGAGAAGCAGCCCGGAAACGAGAAAATTCGGACTGGCCACACACCGGCCAATATGTCCGAGCGGCACCCCGGCGAACGATAACGCACTCAGGCGACGCCTGTGGCGAAATGTGCGCCGGCAGAGAACCGACGGTTAATCTTATTCCTGCTTGACGCCTGTAAGCAGCCTCTCTAAAATTTTAATGACTTTGATGTATTTACCACGATTACTTGGCATTCCCCAATGGGGACGCACTTTGCTCCGCTGGCTGCTTGGGGGATTGCTGAGGGACACCCGCGCAGGAAGACGGATCGGGAGCTGGCATGTTCGGGTTGCTGTGCAGAGCTTTGAGGTCGGTTTTGTGGCGGCCTAGTGTGCTGCGCCGATTTGCCGTCGACCAGCGCGGCGTTGTCGCGGTCATCATGGCGTTCACATTGCCGGTGCTGATCGGCTTTGTCGGCCTCGGCTTTGATGTCGGCTTCTGGTATTTTTCAAAGCAAAACATGCAGGGCGCGGCCGACGCCGCTGCGGTCAGCGCCGCCGCCGCGCTATCGGCCGGCGACAACGCGGGCTACACCACCGAGGCCAGAGCCGTCGCCGCGCAACGCGGTCTGATACATGGCCAGAATGGCGTCACAGTTATGCCCACATTTCCCTACTCAGACGGCACCACCGCCTGTCCAACAGGCAACGACTATTGC
>JAFASL010000239.1 GCA_019244535.1 Alphaproteobacteria bacterium | reverse complement strand
AACCAGCGGGAAGACCAGCGCGACACCGGCCAGCGCATCCGTTCCGAGCCAGCCGACAAAATAGGTCTCGATCAGTCCTACCGAGGCTTGCACAAACATGACCAGCACGTTCGGACCAGCTAGCCTGAAGAGGGTCGTTCCGATCGGCGCCTCTAACAGCCGGCTGGTGCGCGGGTCAAAATGGCTTTCCCGCGGCTTCGATACGGAGGCGGCGGGATAAAGGGCGGGCTGCGGCAGCACCGCTCCGCGCAAGGACATGGACGGGGCTCCAGTCGGGGGCGCACCTTGACATGGGTGCGTGCGCACCTAAAATTAGGCGCATATGCGCTTTGTCAAGGTCGAGCCGATGAAAACCGACACCGTACTAAAGCCGGAGCTGTGCAATTGCCTGGCATTGCGCCAAGCGGCCCGCCACGTCACCCAATTCTATGACCGGTTTCTGGCGGGGGCGGGACTGCGCACGACGCAGTTCTCCATTCTCGCGAAACTGCGCCGCCTCGGGCCGATGACGATCAGCGCGCTCGCCGCCGATCTCGTCATGGACCGCACGACGCTCGGCCGCAACCTCCAGCCGCTCGAGCGCGAGGGGCTCGTCGCAATCGTTCCCGGACGCTACGACCGCCGCAGCCGTGAAATCCGGCTGACCGAGGCCGGAGCCGAGCGGCTTCGCGACGCCATCGAAGGCTGGGTCAAAGCCCAGATCGGGTTCGAGGCGGTATTCGGCGCGCAGCGCAGCTCCGAATTGCGTGAGATTTTGCATGCGGTCTCGGCCAGCGAACTAGAACGCGCAGCCCCTGAGCCTGGCTGATAACCAAGCCGCCGCTGATCCGTCTATTGACCAAGTAGCCTCAAGAAGCTACTTGGGTAGCGATGCGCTCGGTAGGTCTGAAAATTCTGAAAAACAAGCTCAGCGAGTATGTCCGCTTGGCTGCGGCGGGCGAGACAATCGTCGTCACCGATCGCGGCCGGCCGGTCGCGGAGATCGTACCGCCGCAGCACACGAAGCGGGAAAGCTTTGTCGAGCGCGGCGTGCGCGAGGGCTGGCTGACACCGGCAAAGAACCGAGGCGGTTTGCCGCCCCGACCCAAGCCGATGCCCGGGCTAACCTTTGAACAAATGATGGCCGACCTGGAGCGTGACCGGGAAGATCGGTGATCTACGTCGATAGTTCAGTCGCGCTGGCTCAGCTGTTGTTCGAAACCCGGGCGCCGCCGGCCTGGCTTTGGCGGGAGCCGCTGGTTTCCAGCCGGTTGTTTGAGTACGAACTGTGGAACCGATTGCAGGCATACCAACTGACTGGCGTCCGGGGGGATGACGTTCGCGCGATGCTGGCGCTCGTGGATATGTTAGAGATGACAGGCTCGGTTCTGGCGCGCGCATTGGAACCGTTCCCGATTGCTGTCCGGACGCTGGACGGGCTTCACCTCGCTACAATGGATTATATGCGCCGTCATGCTGGTGACGATCTAGAGCTCGCAAGCTATGACGGCCGGATGCAGGCTGCGGCACGCGCACTCGGCATCAAGATTGCCGCCGTGTGACCCGGCGAGTGCGTTGATCCGGCGGCGTCGCACCCTTATGTATCGCCGCGCATGACCGCGCTCAGCCACATCCGCAATTTCGCGATCATCGCGCATATCGACCACGGCAAGTCGACGCTGGCGGATCGGCTGATCCAGGCTTGCGGCGGGCTCGAGGCCCGCGAAATGCGCGAACAGGTGCTTGACAATATGGAACTGGAGCGCGAGCGCGGCATCACGATCAAGGCGCAGACCGTGCGTCTCGAGTACCGCGCTCGGGACGGCGAGAACTACGTCCTCAACCTGATGGACACGCCGGGCCATGTTGATTTCTCTTACGAGGTCAGCCGCTCGCTCGCCGCCTGCGAAGGTTCGTTGCTTGTCGTCGATGCGAGCCAGGGTGTCGAGGCGCAGACCCTCGCGAATGTCTATCAGGCGGTCGAGGCGGGGCACGAGATCGTCCCGGTATTGAACAAGATCGACCTGCCGGCTGCCGAAACGGACCGCGTCAAGGAGCAGATCGAGGATGTGATCGGCCTCGACGCCTCGGATGCGCTGATGATCTCGGCTAAGACCGGGCTCAACATCGACCAGGTGCTCGAGGCGTTGGTGACCCGGCTGCCGCCGCCTTCCGGCGACCGCGCGGCGCCGCTCAAGGCGCTTCTGGTCGACAGCTGGTACGATCCCTATCTCGGCGTCGTGATCCTCGTGCGCGTCAAGGACGGGGCGCTCTCCCCTGGCCAGAAGATCCGGCTGATGGCGACCGGCGCCGTGCACAATATCGAGCGGGTCGGGGTCTTTACACCAAAGGGCGTCGCTGTCGAGGCGCTGGGCCCGGGCGAGGTCGGGTTCATCACTGCCGGCATCAAGACCGTCGCCGATTGCCGGGTCGGTGATACGATCACCGAGGATCGCCGGCCGGCGGCAGCTCCACTGCCCGGTTTCAAACCGGTGCAGCCGGTCGTGTTCTGCGGGCTTTTCCCGACCGATGCGGCCGATTACGAGCGCTTGCGGGACAGCCTCGCGAAACTCCGGCTCAATGACGCCAGCTTCGAATTTGAGCCCGAGACGTCGGTGGCGCTCGGCTTCGGGTTCCGCTGCGGCTTCCTCGGCCTCCTCCACCTCGAGATCATCCAGGAGCGGCTGGCTCGCGAGTTCGACCTGGACCTGCTCGCGACCGCGCCGTCGGTAGTCTACCGCGTGCATCTGACCAATGGCGGGGTTCGCACCCTGCACAACCCCGCCGACATGCCCGACCCGGTCAAGGTCGACCATATCGAGGAGCCGTGGATCAAGGCGACGATCCTGGTGCCCGACACCTATCTCGGCCCGATCCTCGCGCTGTGCGAGGAGCGTCGCGGTGTGCAGGCCGACCTAACCTATGCCGGCAACCGCGCGATGCTGGTCTACCGTCTGCCCTTGAACGAGGTCGTCTTCGACTTTTACGACCGGCTGAAATCTGTGAGCCGGGGCTATGCCAGCTTCGACTATCAGCTCGACGGCTACGCCGAGGGCGACCTCGTATTGATGAACATCCTGGTCAATGGCGAGCCGGTCGACGCATTGTCGATCATCGTTCATCGCAGCCAGGCCGAGCGGCGCGGTCGCGCGTTGTGCGAGCGGCTGAAGGACCTGATCCCGCGCCAGCTCTTCGCGGTCGCGATCCAGGCGGCGATCGGCGGCCGCATCATCGCGCGCGAGACCGTCAAGGCCTTGCGCAAGGACGTGCTCGCCAAATGCTATGGCGGCGATGTGACCCGCAAGCGCAAGCTGCTCGAAAAGCAGAAAGAAGGCAAAAAGCGGATGCGCCAGTTCGGCAAGGTCGAGATCCCGCAATCCGCCTTTATCGCTGCCCTCAAAATGGGCGACGCCTGATAGTCCCAGTCAGAAACGCCGCATCAGCGCGACGAGGCGCCCCTGAATCTTGACCTGGTCGGGTCCAAAGATGCGGGTCTCATAGGCTTTGTTCGCCGGTTCGAGGGCGATCGAGGCATTTCGGCGGCGCAGCCGTTTTAGGGTAACTTCTTGATCGTCCACCAGGGCGACGACGATGCAGCCGTTTTCGGCGGTGTCGCAGCGCTGGATGACGACGGTGTCGCCATCGAGAATGCCGGCGTCGATCATGCTGTCCCCGGCGACTTCGAGCGCATAATGCTCGCTGCCGCGACCGAGCAGGCTGGCCGGTACGCCGACGGTCGTGCTGTGGTCGCGCAATGCCTCGATCGGCGTTCCGGCTGCGATCCGGCCATAAAGGGGAAGGTCTACCGCCTCGGCGTCGTTGGCGACCGGGCTGCCGGGCAACGAACTGGCAAAGTCGCCGCGGATGACCGTCGCGGAGAAACGGCCGCGCTCGCCAGCCGCCGAAGGCACCGCGCTCTCTTCCGGCAATTTGACGACTTCCAAAGCACGCGCGCGATGCGGCAGCCGCCTGATAAAACCGCGCTCTTCGAGCCCGCTGACCAGACGATGGATGCCCGATTTGGATTTGAGGTGCAACGCATCCTTCATCTCGTCGAAGGACGGTGAGACGCCGGTCGCGGTCAGCCGCTGGTTGATGAACAGCAGCAACTCGCGCTGTTTCCTGGTCAGCATGAAACCCCCTTCTGGGCCGCAGAACGAACCCTAAACATTCTTAGCACGTTCTAGTTTAGTTCGCGGCCGGGGTCAAGTGGCAAGAAACGGAACACCATCGCCAGAGACGAGGCGGGGCCGCCGCCGGCTCCATAGCGGACGCCGAACGGCAGGGAGAACAGCAGCGAGGCGTGCTCCGCCGCCGCGGTTGCTTTAGCGATATGTGTTCAACGGTTGTCCGCTTGCCGGGTCGAGGATCAGCCTGCGTTGATCAGAGCTCTTGATGTCGAAATCGAACATGTTCCAAAGCGGTCCGGCAAGCTGATCGAACGAGCCGCCGCCGATTTGGCCGGTGTCCCAATTCTCCTCGATAAAGCGCAAGACCGAACTCTGATCCGTCAGTGTGTGATCGACAAAATTGGCCTTCGCGAAAGGCGAGATCACGAGCAACGGCAGCCGCGGGCCGTACGCGCAACGACCCTGAATTCCAGCGAGCGGCATGCCGTTACCGCATTTGCCGGGTGCATTCAGCTGATCGCCATTCCCCGGAGAGGCAGTGTTCAGCACCGCCGATGAATTGACGATCGGGCTCATCTGGTGGTCGTACCAGCCATCCGAATCGTCATACATGATGACAATTGCGGTGTTTCTCCAGAACGGCGATTGCATGATCGTGTTCACCGTCCGCACGAGGAAATCCTGTTCCAACAGCGGATCGGAATATCCGGCGTGGCCGTCCTGCGCAGCGATCGCCTTTAAGATGCTGACCGCGGGCATGTTACCGGCCCTGAGCGCGTCAAAAAAGTCGTGGAGGTCGTATTGATGATTAGCTCCGCCGTCGTTTGACGTTCCGATTGCTTTGGCCGAACTCGGCCGCTTGTGGGTCGGATTAGCTGTCGAAGGCCAATACTGGAAAAACGCATGATGCGGAATGTAGTCGGTCGTCGGACCGCCATTGGCTGGCGTTGCCGGGCTCGACCGGTTGCAGCCGGTGGTCCCGTTGGCGTTCGTGATCGTCAAATCGAACCCGCCCATAAACGCGCCCCAGGTGACGTGGTTTGCGTTCAGCAGGTCGCCGATGTTCTTGCCGCCCATCTGCACCTGGGTCCGGGTCGG
>JAFASL010000068.1 GCA_019244535.1 Alphaproteobacteria bacterium | reverse complement strand
CCCTGTTGCTGATGGACGAGCCGTTCAGCGCGCTCGATGCAATGACCCGTGACGAGATGGGGCTCGAATTACTGCGCATCTGGCAGGCGAACCGGAAATCAGTGCTGTTTGTGACGCACAGTATCCGCGAAGCGGCGTTCCTCTCGGACCGCGTCTTGGTCATGGGGCGACGGCCCGCGTCGATGATTGCCGAAATACGGATCAACATCCCGCGGCCGAGACGCCTGGAGATGATGGAACATCCCGATTTCAACGCCTATGTCCGCGAACTGCGCAAGGCGCTCGAGGCGAGCCATGCTGCATAACGCCGACCCGCCGCAGCGGAACTCCGACGCAGCCGGCGAGGAGGCCGAACCGGAGGTCGCATTGCCCAAAACGAGTCTGCGCGACCGGCTGAGCGATATTGCCTGGCCGCTTGGCGTCAGCCTCGGTGCTATTTTGCTTTGGGAGGCGCTCTGCCGCGGGTTCGGCATCAGGCCGATCCTGCTGCCGCCCCCGTCGGCAATCCTTGCTGCGATGTTGACCCGCGGCGACCTGCTGTTCGCCAATCTGTGGCCCTCGGTCTGTCAGACCGCGCTGGCGTTCCTGCTGTCGGTGGTCGGTGGCATATCGCTCGGGATTCTGATCACCTATTCGGCGACCGTCCGCAAAGGCTTCTACCCGCTGATCGTCCTCTCTCAGGTAGTGCCGAAGATCTCGATCGCCCCGCTGTTTATCGTTTGGTTTGGCACCGGGGCCGCCTCCAGTCTGCTGCTCGCCTTTCTCGTCAGCTTCTTTCCGATGACGATCAACGCGGCGGTCGGCTTTCGGATGGTCGACGAAGAGGTGATCGCAATGGCGCGGGCGTTCACGGGCTCGCGCTGGCAGATTTTTCGTACGATCCGGCTGCCGAACGCGCTGCCCTATCTGTTCGGTGGCATGAAGATCTCGATCACGCTCGCGATCATCGGCGTCATTGTCTCCGAATTCGTCGCCTCGCAGCGCGGGATCGGCTATTTGATCAAACTGGCCGGCGGCCTTCTCGACACGCCCTTGATGATGGCGGCGATCACCGAGCTGAGCCTTGCCGGCCTGGCACTCTACGGCATCATCGTCTGGGTGGAGCGGCGCGTCATCTATTGGCAACCCGCGAGTGACGTTGAGGGAGGCATCGGCGGCTAAAAAAGGGGGAGGTTCGGGATGGCCTACAATCGGCGATCCTTTTTGAAAAACGCCAGCGCGGCCGCGGCCGGCGGCATGCTTGGCCTTGCCTCGCCGGCCAAGATCGGCGCGGCGGAGGTGGGGCAAGTCAAGCTAACGCTGCCCTGGCTGCCGCTGGGTACCTACACCTACCCATTCGTTGCCAAAAAGATCGGGGCCTGGCAGCAGCGCGGCGTCGAGGTCAGCATCGACCGCGGTTTCGGGTCCGGAAGGGTGTGCGTGCCGGTCGACCAAGGGCAATACGATTTCGGCCTGATCGATATGGCCGTGATGATGAATTGTGCCGCCAAAGGTCTCGACCTCGTTGCGATCGCCGGCATCTGGCCAAGATCGCCGATCGGCATTTTTTCGTTAAAGGAATACGGCATCACCAAGCCCGAGCATCTCCAAGGGCAGACGGTGGCTTTCGATGTCGGCAGCGGCGACTTTCAGTTGTGGCCCGCCTTTATTAAGGCGACCGGGATCGACGACAGCAAGGTCAACAAAGTGACGATGGACGCTGCGGCATTAATCAAGGCGCTCGCCGAGAAGCAGGTCAAGGCGGAAGGCAATTTCTTCGGCAGCATCGCCCCGAGCATCTGGGCGCAGGGCATGGAGCTCAACAGCATCCTCTACGAGGATTATGGGGTAAAGATGTTCAGCATCGTGATGGCCGCCAAGCGCAGCACGGTCGAACAGAAGCCGGAGCTATGCCAGGCATTCATCGACGGTTTGCTTGAGGGTGTGAAGTTTACGTACCTCAATCCAGACCAGTCGGTCGATCTTCACATCGAGAGTCTGAAGGAATTCCAAAGCGGCAGCCCGGCGAACCGCAAAACCCTCGAGTTCGGCCAGGCGGTCGGCACCGCGCTCGGGCTCGTGCCTTCGGTCGCGGAGCACGGGCTCGGTTACATGGATCCGGCTCTCGTCGAGACGACCCGTAGGACGGTCGAGACCTATATGGGCGCCACCGGCCTTCCCCCAACTGATCGGCTTTTCACCAACCAATTCGTCGGCAAGGTTAGGCTGAGCAGTGCCGAATGGGCGGCTGTGCAAAGCCGCGCGCTGCAATACTTGCCGCCGAGCAAGGCATGACCGGATGAGATCCATGAAAAAAAGCTTTCGCAATTTTCTTGCCGATCTCGATGCGGCGGGCGAACTCGGCCGATATCGCGTTCCCGTCGATGTGCGCGACGTCTCGGCACTATGCGCTCAGTCCCCGCAGGCGA
>JAFASL010000047.1 GCA_019244535.1 Alphaproteobacteria bacterium | reverse complement strand
CGGCTCGGCTGACCGCGGTCATGGCGACCAAGGACTTCGTCGTTTTCGACAGCGACAGCGATGTCGTCGAGCCCATGGCGGCGCAAGCTGGCGGAGCCGTCGATTACGGCGCGGTTCTCGAACAGCTGCGCCGTGCTGGGCCGCGGCGCGATCCCTATACCGGCGCGCGGTTGGGCGGGCGGCAGGGGTGGGTTTTTCTGACAACTACGGGCAGGGAGTTTTAGAGATGGGAACACTGAGCGAGGAATTGAAAAAGCGTTTTCGCAGGCCGGGCGATGCAATCAGGGCGCTGGGGCTTCCGGAAGACCTGCTGGGCGAGCAGAAGCCGGGGGCGGGCTGTTACCGTCAACGAAGTTTACACCCGGACGACAGCACGACGCTGCGGCGGCTGGCATAGGATGCGGCGCCGCCTGGGTTCACGCAGCCGCGGCGGGCGGGGGATGAGGAGTGCCCGTGGGAGGACGTGCTCGAGGAGCTGCGGGACGATCCCGAGGCAGCTTATGATTTTCTGGCTCGGCACGCCAAGGATGATCGGTTCACGCAGGATGCGCTAACGCAGCGGCGGGCGCGGGGACGAGCCCTGGCCAGGGCCAGTTCAAAAACGCCGGATAACAAGCGTTCTGTAAAGCTCCTCAGGTCGATCTCAAATCGTACTCAGGGTCTTGAAGCATAGAAGCGTCAGAAGGGCCATTTTAGTTCGGATCTGTTGCCTCTCAGACGAGCTCACATTATTTGCCTCATGCGACTGTGCCGCTGCCAGCCAAAGAGGGCCAGACCGATAATGCCCGAGCCGAGCAACGCGAGGGAGGGCGGCTCGGGAACCACCTCCGCGAGCCCAAGAGCAGATATTGAGCCGTCAATGGGACCAAAGTCGGTTGTTAGGTCAAAGCTAGCGTTTATCAGCTGCTCATCGTCGGCCAGGAATGTTATATGGCCGTCTCCAGTCCCACTGAATGCGTAACGATTCCATTGAAAGTAGCTATTCCAGTCATAGGAACGCTGAATGAAACGGGATTGGGGTTAAAGGGATCAGGAGAATTCCACGCCGGCAAGAGACTCAACATAAATGGCTCGTCATTTGACAACATCAGATCAAATGTGCCGATGCTGCTCGTTCCGGTAAGCTGAAATTGGGAAGCAGGCACCTCACCCGACACGTCGCCGTAAGTAGAAGACGCCTGGTTATAATCAACGTTGTTATCGATGGTGGTGAAACTCCCGATGACAGCGAATGTAGTTCCTCCCGCGGCCAGGGACGACCCGACGGTGATGTTGCTGGCAGTAGCGACAACATTTTGTCCCGGAATGAAAATGGCCGCCAAATTCGTCCTAACATCTTTTCGGCCGGGCGTGCTGATAATGACTTGCCCTTTTTGCTTGACGAAGCCGTAGTCCTCTCTCGGAACCATGAAAGTCCAAACGCCCGTGGTGGCGTCTGCGTAACCATGGAGGTCATGAACCCTTCCCCGGCAGAGCATTTTTTTCAACCATGATAGTGATCTTTGCGCTCTTCGGTGCTGTTCCCTTAAAACCGGTAGTCATATTTTTGGTTTGAGCTACCGGCGTGGCCGTTAGCTGTCCCCACGCTGCGGAGGGTAGCGCCGCCGCGGCACAGACTACAAAACTCACCATACCCAAGAGCCGGAGCCAATGCCCAAAAGCCATGGTTTCCTCCCTAAGTTTTTCTCGCGATCGCTCGCCCGATTAACCATGATACATAACACGGAAGGTTGGAGGCCTCAGGCGCGCAGCTCGCACTACCGACTCGTGACATGTTCGGATTTTGTCGCGCAAGATCGGTCTTGGCGCGGTCGTGGAGCGCCGAGCGGAAGCGGGCGATTGTTTGCCGAGAGCACTGTATGTGGCAGCGGCGACGCAAAAGTTCGGTATCTCGTGCAAGGAGCGGTCCGTCGCGGTGGCCAACGGGTGCGCGTTACCGCTCGCCTCATAGGGGCAGTCACCGGATTTCTGCGCTGGAGTGATTGCTTCGATGGTCTGGTCGAAGATGGGTTTGAACTGCAAGAGCGGGTAGCCTTGACAATTGCCGGCAGCATCGAGCCGATCCTGCAATTGGCCGAAGCTCGTCGCTATGGTGCCCCCTCAAGCCCGGACATGACACCCTATTGTCTTCGGTTGCAGGCGCATCCGATATTCTCAGTGGGAGAAAGCGCGTTCTGCGGTCGCTCCGTTTACTCGAGCGCGCGATCGAGCTCGATCCGAACCACGGGGCCGCATTGGCGGAGCTGCGAATTGTCGACAGATTCTGGACGTCAATGGTTGGACCGCAGATCGGCGGCTCAACCGGCGTAAAGCAGCTACCCGTGCCCTGCAAGAGCGAGAAGGGGCGGAATTGGGGACTTTCCTGCCGTCAAATCCCCCCAAGACAAACGGTGGGGTTTGCCCGACACCTGTTGTCCGCAACACCTGTCGGGATTCGCCCCGCCGGGTGGGAATCCGTCATTCGGTCCGACATCAGATCCGTGCGGAACTCGTGCTCGCAGCACAGGCTGAGTTCCATGATAGCCTTAGCCGCAGATCTGCCCGTGGGACCGGCCAGTTGATCGATGCTATCTGCGACCGCCGCCTCGGAAACCGCCAGCAAAACTCGCATGGGCAAGGCCGAAGCGTCCGAACCCCGAATGAAACAAGCCAGGGTGATCAAAGCCGAAATGTCGGAAGCCTGGACGGAAAAAGCCGCCGCGGAACCCGCAGTTCCAGCATCCGCCAAATCCGACGGAAACCCCAACAGGCCATCCCCAATCCCATGGGTTATCCCAACCCCATGAATAATAGGGGTCATATCCGGGGTTATACTCCGGAAGATAATTAGGATAGCCTTGCGTCTGAACGGGGGTGGCTGCCGATAAATTGCCTACGGCAATAGGCGTCACAGCAATTGGCTGCCCTGGCGGACGAGCCATCGCTGGGCCGGGTTGATCGGACTGGACCTCAATAGGCGGAGGCGATCGAACCAGATTTGCATCCGACTGAGGCTTGAGCAGTATGTTGCCGGCCGGACCGCTGAGCACGACCTCTTTCGGTGAGATGCTGTCTAGTCGCCAGCCTTTCAGCGCTTCGCCCTCCGATAGCATGCGCGAATTACCGCCGGTCACAGCGAAGATCGCGATGCGCAAATCCGGTCCGATCACGACGCCAGTCAGCCTCACCCCGCGCAATAGTGAATCGGCATCATCAGCCGAGGACGCGGTTTCCGGACGGCGCTGTGTCGGGTTCAACAGCGGATCCGCAAGCTTCCGACTCTCCGGCGCCGCGGGTTCGATTTCCGCCGGCGGCAAGCGGGTCCCGGGTGAAGGGCGCTGGCTACTGATGGAGCCGAATTCGATAAGGATCAACCCTGCGCAAACCACGCACCCGACGAGAATACGAGCGGGCAAGCGAACCATTTACCTCACCACCATCAGCGTATGCCAGATCAAGGATTCGTCAATGCCGCCCAAGGAGGCGAGGTTCGAAGAACACAGCTTGGTACTAACCATCTAAGATCCTCGTGAGCCTGGGCAAAAGCGTCAACCTCACACGAGCAACCGGACGCCAGGGCGCGCGCCGATCCGATCCAACGGACCCGCGCCGCGACTCGGTCGGTCATAGTGGGGGCATCGCAAGGTCGCGAACCAGATGCCGGATGCGTGGCAACGCACGTCTTCTTGCCACTCCGCTTCGGAATAATGGCGCGATTGGTGGGTCCGTTTATCCTCAATAAATTCATGATGTTGTGGTCGGCGCGCCGTATGGGAAGTGGGATTGTAATTCATTCAGCACCCGAAACCGGCAATGCTGTCTGGACTCGAATGCTCCTTGTAATCTCCGCTACCTGAGGTGATCCGGACAACATATATCCACCGTGAGGGCTTTGTCACACTAACCTGCAAGGGTGCGAGCGTGCGCGAAATATCGAACCCTGTCTCATGCGACGGCAACCGCATCCCGCCACTGGGCGGCTGCTTCGGCTCTGAAGCTCCGAAGCGTCGACCGGGAGATGAGATGGCGTTGATGGTTGAAGGTGTTGTGAACCGCGCTATGCATGCTGAGGAAGCGCTGGGCGGATCGAGCTGACTTGAACCGCTGCAGCTTGCGCTCGCGTCGTCGGACTGGCTGATGCGAATTCTCCTCCCTGTTGTTTTTCCTTAGCCCCTGCTCGTGGCCACAAGTCAGACGCAGACTGGAACGCGGATGCGTACGAGCGCAGCTTGTCTGTAACCAGCAATTTCGGCACGAAGCCTTGCTTCTTTAGCAGCTTGCGCACCAGCCGCAACGC
>JAFASL010000530.1 GCA_019244535.1 Alphaproteobacteria bacterium | reverse complement strand
TCTTCGTTTTCGCGGCGCAGCTGTGCGGCCTCGATCGCGCGCTCGACAACCAGCAGCAAGCGGTCTGATTTGAAGGGTTTTTCGAGAAAATCATAGGCGCCCAGCTTGATTGCCTCAACGGCCGTTTCGATTGTTCCATGACCACTGATCATGACGACCGGCACCGACGGCATCTCGGCGCGCAATTGTTTAAGGATCTCGATACCTTCGAGTCCACCCCCTTGCAACCAGATGTCGAGGATAACGAGCGTGGGTTGCCGCGCTTGGATAGCAGCCAAGGTTTGCGCCGTGTCGGCAGCTTCACGGGTGGCGTAGCCCTCGTCCTTGAGGACGCCTGCGATCAGCATGCGGATATCGGCTTCGTCGTCGACGATCAGGATGTCATGCGCCATGGCCGGCCGGGCTCAATTCCATGGGCTCGTCGATCACGTCCGTGGGTTGCGCGATGCGAACCTCCGAGGCGGCGAAATGAAGACTGACACGGGCGCCCTCCGGATCCCCATCCTCGAGGACCAGCTCTCCATGATGATCTTCCATGATCTTCTTGACGATAGCCAGACCCAAGCCTGTCCCCTTTGTACGCGTCGTCACATAGGGCTCGGTTAGCTGCTCGCGGCCTTGTTGCGGCAATCCCTTTCCGTTGTCCTCGACGAATACCGCGGCCTGGCCATCCTCCTCGACAACCGACACCCGGATGCGTCCAAGCGGTCTCGCGCTATCTTCGGTGTTGCGCGCCTCGATCGATTCGATCGCATTCTTGACGATGTTGATCAACGCTTGACCTATGAGGCGGGCATCGCAATTCACAACCACGGGGCGCGCAGGAAACACCGGCTCGAAGTTGATCTCGGGATGGGCTGTGCGCTGCAGAAACACTGCCCGGTGAACGATTTCGACCAAGTTTTCCGGCCTGAGCACTGGCGTCGGCATGCGAGCGAATGACGAGAACTCGTCGATCATTCGGCCAATGTCCCCGACGTGCCGGATGATCGTGTCCGTGCAGATCGTAAAGGTCTCCACGTCCTTTTTGATCTCTTTCAAATACCTGCGGCGCAATCGTTCAGCGGCCAGCTGGATCGGCGTCAGGGGGTTCTTGATTTCGTGGGCGATGCGGCGAGCGATGTCGGCCCAGGCCGCCTTGCGCTGCGCCGACAGCAGTTCGGTGATGTCGTCGAAGGTGACCACAAATCCGCTGATGTTGCGGCCGTTGTATTCGGCGGCGATGCGTACCAGTAGGGTGCGGGTGCTGTTCCCGCGGATCAGTTCGATCTGTGATTGCGCCAGGCGCTCCGGTCGGCGTTCCGCCTCACCCAGCAAGCCCGCCATTTCCGGCCCTACCTCTGCCAGATCCTGACCGATCGCTTGCTCGAGATCGGTGCCGAGCAACGCGGAGGCCGAACGGTTGGGCAGATTGATCCGGCCCAGGCTATCGAGCCCGATGACCCCGGCCGAGACACCAGTCAACACCGTCTCGGTAAACCGTCGCCGCTCGTCAAGCTGCCGATTCGCCTCCCTGAGTTCGCGTTGCTGGCTTTCGATCTGGTAGGTCATGCGGTTGAACGCGCGGCTGAGCGACGCGAGTTCGTCGTCCTTCTCCCCTTCCGGCACACGAGCCGCAAGATCGCCGCCGCGGACCTGCTCGGCCGCCGTGATCAGCTGGCTGATCGGGCCGGCAAACTGAGTGGCGAAATGGATCCCGATGGCCACTGCCGCGACCAGGAACAGCAGCGCCACCATCATGAAGATCAATGCAAAGGTGATCTGAAACCCGGAGCGCTGGCCCTCCATCTGCTCATATAGCGCAGCCGCGCGCTGGGTCTCCTCCATATGGTTCAAGACCCGCGGCTCAATAAACCGTCCGACGTACAGATAGACGTCGCCAAACTGGTTGAGCCGCACGAGAGCGCGCACCCGGTCATCGCTGTCGTTGGTCATGATCGCGACGTCGCCGGCGTCGGCGAGGTGGATCGCGTCGTCGGGAATTGGCTCAAAGCCCAGAGCGAAGGACAGGCTCGATCGCGCCAGCATGTGGCCGGCGCGATCGAACACCATTGCCTCGGTCAATCCTCGCAGCGCCGCCTGGGCCGAGACGACCTGCTCCAAATGCTGGGGGTTGAGCGCCAGGTGCACGGAATCGCGGTTGAGATCGTTGGCCATTGCCAGAACATCGGCGCGGATCGCCTGCTGATGCTCATGCAGATAGGCTTCAGCAACAGCCAGTGATTCGGTGATCGCGGTGCGAACTCTTTCGCTGAACCAGGATTCCACGCCGAAGCTGAAGAAGAGATAGGAAAAGCCGGCAACGATGATCGTCGGCATTACCGCGATCAGACTGAACAGCACGACCAATCGGATTTGCAGCCGGGAGCCGGCAAGACCGCGGCGCCGCTCGGCCCAAACCTCGATCAGACGCTTGGTAATTACCGCGCCAAGCGCCAGCAGCAGGATCAGGTCGAGATTGAGCAGCGATAGAACGGCATTGGGGTGCGGGCCAAAGGGTGGCGCGCCGGTCAATGCCAAATATGTCGCAACCCCCGACGCCAGAGCCGGGATCGCAAGCGCAATTGCAAGCTTCCGGCCGAGGCCAATACGGCCGGCCCAGATTCCGATCCGCCGCATTGGGTTCATGGAAACCCTCTAACTGGAATCTGCTGCGGATAGTTCTGATACGAACAAGTCAAAGCATCTCCGGTCATGCCATAATGGCATGACGGCGGTCGTGTTCGATGAAGACTTATTTTAAGCCGCGCACTACCGGGATGTCCAACTCGCGGAATTTCTTGCGTAACGTGTTGCGGTTGAGGCCGAGCAGATGCGCCGCCCTGATCTGGTTGCCGCGGGTCGCACCCAGGGTCAGCACGATAAGCGGCCGTTCGACTTCCCGCAGCACTCGATCATAGAGACCGGCGGCCGGCATCCCGCCCTTGTGAGCGGCGAAATAGCCCTTGATGTGGCGTTCCACTGCCGCTGCGAGCCCCTCCCCGCTCGAGCCCTCCGCTGGATCGCCAGACAGCGACGCATCGCCAAGCTCAGCATCGATGATGCCGGCTCCGATCACCTCCTGCGAATAGAGGGCCGCCAGCCGCCGAACCAGGTTCTCCAGTTCGCGCACGTTGCCTGGCCAGCGGTAGGTCAGCAGCCGCTCCATCGCGGCGTCATCGAGCCGCTTCAGCGGCAACCCTTCCCGCACCGCCACCATGGCAAAATGGCGCACCAGCGCGGGGATGTCGGCGCTTCGTTCACGCAGCGGCGGCAGGCGGATGGGCGCGACGTTCAGGCGGTAAAACAAGTCTTCGCGAAACAGACCCTGCCGGATCAGCTGGCGCAACTCATGATGCGTCGCGGCGATGATACGGACATCGGCGCGGATCGGTACGCGACCGCCGACGGCGGTAAACTCACCCTCCTGCAGCACGCGCAGCAGCCGAGTTTGCGCTTCGATCGGCATATCTCCGATTTCGTCGAGGAATAGTGTTCCGCCTTGCGCCTGCTCGAAGCGTCCGATCCCGCGCGAGGTCGCGCCGGTGAATGCCCCTTTCTCGTGACCGAAGAGTTCGCTCTCGATCAGCTCGCGTGGGATCGCGGCCATGTTGATCGCCACAAAGGGACCGCTGCGGCGCTTGCCGTAATTGTGTAAAGCGCGGGCGACCAGTTCCTTACCGGTGCCGCTCTCGCCCATAATCATCACCGTCAGATCGGTTCCCATCAGCCGGGCGATGATGCGGTAGATCTCCTGCATCGCCGGCGAACGCCCGATCAAAGGCAACTGGTCTTCGGTTTCCTCTTCGGAATGCGGCGCCGCAGCCTCGTAGGGCGCCGTCAAAGCCCGCTCGACGACGCTGATCAGCTCGCGCAGATCAAACGGCTTTGGCAGATATTCGAATGCCCCCCGCTCGGTCGCCTTGACGGCGGTAAGCAGTGTGTTCTGTGCGCTCATGACGATGATGCGCAACTCGGGACGGATCTTCTTGATGCGCGGGATCAGATCGAGGCCGTTCTCGTCCGGCATGATCACATCGGTGATTACGAGATCGCCCTCACCGTCGGCGACCCATCGCCATAAGGTCGCCGCATTGCCGGTCATCCGCACATCGTGCCCGAGCCGGATCAGCGCCTGATTGAGCACCATCCGGATCGCGCGGTCGTCATCTGCCACCAGGATCGTCGACGCCATCACGCAGCACCGTCTTGCGCGACCAATGGCAGGAACACCCGGAACACGGTTCGCCGGGGCTGGCTGTCGAATTCGATCACGCCGCCGTGGTCGCCGATTACCTTGGCGACCAGTGCAAGACCGAGGCCAGTGCCCTTCCGCTTCGTCGTGACAAACGGCTCGAAGAGGTGCGGCCGCAGATCGTCCGGGATCCCGCCGCCATTGTCGGTCACCGACACCATCAACGGCAGGTGTTGCCGACCCTCGCCGCCCGGACGGGCGAGCCGCAGCCCGTGCCGATAGGCCGTGGAAAGGACGATTTCGCCGTCCAGTTTCGGGACCGCCTCGGCCGCATTCTTTACGAGGTTCAAAAAAACCTGAACGAGCAAGTCGCGATGTCCGTGAACCGGAGGAAGCGAAGGGTCGTATTCTTCGATAAGCCGGACATGGCGGGCGAAACCGGATTGCGCGGCTTTGCGCACGCGCTCCAGCACTTCGTGAATATTGACTGCCTCGCGCTCGATCGGCCGATGGTCGGAAAAGGCCTCCATGCGGTCGACGAGCGAGACGATGCGGTCGGTTTCGTCGCAGATCATCTGGGTCAGCTCGCGCCCGGCCGGATCGGCATCGCGCTCCAGCAATTGCGCTGCACCACGGATGCCGGAGAGTGGGTTCTTCACCTCATGCGCGAGCATTGCCGCCATTCCGGTAATCGAGCGCGCGGCGTTCCGGTGAGTCATGTGGCGGTCCATCATTTCCGCCATCGAGCGCTCATGCAGCGTGAGCACGATTGCGTCCGCGCCCTCGCCGATCAGGGCTCCCTGGATCGTGACGAGGCGTCCTGCGAAACGAGGTCCCTCGAGCAGGATGTCGTATTCCGAAACCGTGTTGCCGACCCGCCACACCGAATCGACGAGCGCCAGCAATGGACTGTGCGGCGCGACCAGATCGGCGAGCGCGCCGCCGCACAACGCAGCCGCTCCAGACCCGAAAAACTGTTCGGCAGCGGGATTGACGAACCGCACAGCGCCCGTGCGATCGATCATTATTACCGGGAAGTCGAGGGCCGCCAATATCGCCGCTGCTTCCGGCTGGGCCGCCGCGCGAAGACGCCGCTTCGCACTGACGTTTCCGCGGTACCGAAGCGGCGATCCGATCATGCCGCTTCGCGAGCCAGCAGCGGCTCGTAAAACGAGCGGATAAGTTGCCGAACGCGCGCTGTGTCGATGGTCTGGTTTACTGCGGCGCGGAATTCCGCCGACCCTGGGAGACCTTTCGAATACCAGGCGACGTGCTTGCGCGCGATCCGGGCGCCCACCTCCGCCCCGTAATGCAGCAGCATTTCCTCGTAATGGCCGAGGACGATGTTCATCTGTGCCGCCAGCGGCGGGTCCGGAAGCCGGCGCCGGGTCTTCAACCATTCGATAACCTGGCGCAAGAACCACGGCCGTCCATAGCAGCCGCGTCCGATCATCAGTCCATCCGCACCGGATTCCTGCAATGCGCGGTCAGCGTCGTCCAAAGTCACTATGTCGCCATTGGCGATGACCGGGATTCCTACCGCCTCCTTGACGTGGCGAATAAACCTCCAATCGGCCGAACCGGCGTAGAACTGGCAACGCGTGCGGCCGTGCACGGTAATCATGCGAATGCCGCAGGCTTCGGCAATGCGGGCGAGCCGGGGTGCGTTGCGGTTCGGCTCGTCCCACCCGGTGCGCATCTTCAAGGTGACCGGCAGGTCGACGGCCTTCACTGTCGCTTCGAGAATGCGCGCAGCATGGGTCTCGTCGCGCATCAAGGCGGAGCCGGCATGCCCGTTCACCACCTTTTTTACGGGGCAACCGAAGTTTATGTCGATTATGCAAGCGCCGCGGTCGGCGTTGAGCTTTGCCGCTTCGGCCATGACGCGCGGTTCGCAGCCGGCCAGTTGCACCGCCATCGGCTGCTCGTCGGCGCAGCTTATGGCCATCTTCATCGATTGACGAGTTTCGCGGATCATCGCTTCGCTGACGATCATCTCGGAGACAACGAGCCCGGCGCCCGCCCGCTTCACGAGCCTGCGGAACGGGAGATCGCTCACGCCCGACATCGGGGCGAGGATTACCGTATCGTTGAGACTCAAGCTCCCGACGGAAATGCTCATAGAATACGCAGTTTTACTGTTTGCCTATCGATTGGGCAGATACTATCATTTTTCATTTTTGCACTGCAACACCGCATCGTTCCTGCGCCATTGGCGAAAGCCTTGGCGATCAGGTAATCCTTACTCATGTCGTCTGTTTATGCGCTCGTGGTCGCGGCGGGCCGGGGCAGCCGATTTGGCGGCCCGCTGCCGAAGCAATACTTGCCGCTCGGCGGCATAAGCGTCCTGCGGCATGCGGTCGCCGCATTCGCCAGTCACCCAGGGATTGCCAACGTGGCAGTCGCGATCAGGCCCGAAGACCGTTCGCTGTTCGACAAGGCCGTTGCTGGACTGCGAGTGGTTTCGCCCGTCGCTGGCGGGGCTGCGCGCCAGACCTCGGTTCGGCTCGGGTTGGAAGCGCTGACGGCTTATCGGCCGCAGCACGTCCTCATCCACGATGGGGCGCGCCCGTTTCCTGATCGGCGGGTGATCGATCGCGTCATCGAGCGGCTCGAAGAGGCGGTGGCGGTGATCCCATGCTTGCCGCTGAGCGACACGATCAAGCGCGCCGAAGCCGGGACGATCCGGGAGACGCTCGACCGCTCCGGGCTATGGCGCGCACAGACCCCTCAGGGTTTTCATTTCGATTCGATTTTGGCGGCTCATCGGGCCGCGATCGGC
>JAFASL010000895.1 GCA_019244535.1 Alphaproteobacteria bacterium | reverse complement strand
TTCCAGGCGCCTGGGTGATCGATCGGCACGCCGTAAATCGGGGTCAGCGGCGCACCGTCTTCGAGGATGTCGTTCGTTCGGATGGCACTCATTGTTATAGGCTCCCGCAATTACCGATTGTCGGCAAGCAGCCCCTCACCCTCCCGCGGAGCCTGTCCTCGGGCCGCGCTCCGCGCGGACCGGTGGGCGGGTCCCTCCCTCTCCCTGCTTGCAGGGAGAGGGCCGGGGTGAGGGGCCGCGCGAGGTCGTGCCGAGCCATCTTTTCTACCCTCGGCGGTCGGCCGACAATGCGGCGTATAGCGCCAATAGGGCGAGGTGCGGCGGACGGTCGGTGCGGTGAAAGCCGAAGGTCCAGCCGAGGGTTGCGGCGATTGCACCGAGTTCGTCGCGATGGTGCCGGAAACGGCTGGAGTAATCGTCGCGGACGTTTTCGACGCGGCTGATCACGACCTGGTCGCGCTCTTCGACACCCTCGAACCGCACCCGACCATCATACGGCAAATCTTCCTCGGCCGGATCGACGACCTGCAACAGATGGCCCTTGAGCCCGGCCGCGGCAAACCGCGCAATTACCGAGTTGACGGCATCGGGCGGCGACAGGAAATCGCCAATCAGCACGAGCTGACCGGCCCGCGGCAGCGGCTCAAAAGCCGGCAGGCTCGGCGCGTCGGCCTGGTCACGGCCGATCAGCTCGACGACCCGCGACAATGCGATCCGCCCGCTCATCGGGGCCATGCCACTGCCCAGAAACGTCAGCCGCTCGCCACCTCGGACGAGAAGGCTGGCGAGCGCGACAAGAAGCAGTTCCGCCCGGTCGCGTTTGGTCGGCCACTCGGCGCCCTGCACGTAATGCGCCGAGGTGTAATTCATCGATGGCGAAGCATCTCGCCACAACCACACGCTCTGCGCGGCTTCCCACTCGGTTTCGCGCACATAGAGGCGCTGCGATTTGGCGCTCTCGCGCCAGTCGATGCGGCTTGCGGCATCGCCCGGCTCATACTGACGGAATTGCCAGAAGGTCTCGCCCTGGCCGACACGCCGGCGACCGTGCACGCCCTGCGCGACGGTGACGGCGACCCGTTCGGCGGCGACAAGCAGCGGCGGCAGCACCGCGGCGGCTTGTTCCGCCCGGTCTCGTAATGTCGCGGACGCCGGTATTCGGCGCGACAGCAGACCGACGCCGATTGCCGTTTGGCTCAGGCTCAACGGAGTGGCGCCGAAATCTGCTCGATGATGCGCGACACCGTCACACCTTCCGCGCGGCCGGCAAAGGTGACGGCCATGCGGTGCCGGAGGACCGGCGGCGCCAACGCGAGAACATCGTCGATCGACGGGCTGTACCGGCCATCGATCAATGCCCGGGCACGGCAGGCCAGCATCAATGCCTGGCTGGCGCGGGGTCCCGGTCCCCATGACACGAACCGCTTGACCCCGTCGATCGCTGTCTCGTCCGGCCGGCCGGAGCGCACCAGCGACAGGATCGCCTCGACGACGCTCTCGCCGACCGGAATGCGGCGTACGAGACGTTGAGCTGCCATCAGCTCGGCGACATTCATCGCCGGCCGCGGCCGGTCCTCAAGGACGCCGGTCGTCGCGATCAGCATTTGCCGCTCTGCATCGAGGTCGGGGTAATCGACGTCGATCTGTAAGAGGAAGCGGTCGAGCTGAGCCTCCGGCAGCGGATAAGTGCCCTCCTGCTCCAGCGGGTTCTGGGTTGCCAGAACGTGAAACGGGCGCGGCAGAGGGTGATATTGGCCAGCGATCGAGACACGGCCCTCCTGCATAGCCTGCAACAGCGCCGACTGCGTCCGGGGGCTTGCACGGTTGATTTCGTCCGCCATCAGGAGCTGACAGAAGACCGGACCGGGGATGAAGCGAAACGAGCGCCGTCCGGTCTCGCTTTCTTCGAGGACCTCGGAACCGAGTATGTCGGCTGGCATCAGATCGGGCGTGCACTGGATACGCTTGTCGTCGAGACCCAGAATTGTGCCCAAAGTTTCGACCAGCCGGGTCTTGGCGAGACCGGGTACTCCGATCAACAGCGTATGGCCGCCGCACAATAACGTGATTAAGGCTTGCTCGACCACTTCGCGCTGACCAAAGATGATTTCGCCGATGCGCTCACGCACCAGGCTGAGGCTCCGGCCCAGGGCCTCGACCTCGGCTACGAGATCAGTGGAGGAGGCGTTTATGGATGCGGTGGAGCTCAAGCAGAACGATCCCTCTTCAAACTCTGAGACCAGCCCAAAGCTGATCCAAAACAGCGCCTCCGGCAATTCCTCGGCAGCGACGACCCCCGCCACCGGGAGACGGCTACCGATCGATCGTGGCGACCTCGGTATCCGGATCGCCCGTGAGGGCACCTGGTATTACCGCGGATCTCCCATTGGCCGCTTGTCTCTCGTCAAGCTTTTCGCCTCCGTTCTGCGCCGGGAGGCGGATGGCCGTTATTGGTTGGTCACCCCGGCCGAGCGCGGCCGAGTCGAAGTCGAGGACGTGCCCTTCCTCGCAGTCGCATTGACGTTCGAGGGAGAGGGCGCCGATCAACGGCTGATATTCCGCACCAATCTGGACGAATTTGTGACGGCGGGACCGGACAACCCGTTGCGCGTCGAAACGGCTGCGAACGGCGAGCCGGCACCCTATATTCTGGTGCGCAACGGACTTGAAGCTCGGCTCGCGCGGGCGGTCTTTTATGAACTCGTCGAACTCGGGACGGAGCAACAGGTAGGAACGCGCACGCAATTCGGGGTGTGGAGCAGGGGAGCATTCTTTTCTCTGGGCGAGAGTACACCGGATTGGGGATGAAAGAGCTCTTCCATTGACGTCGGGAAATCATTTCACTCAAGAGCGAGTTATCGAACGTTTCCTCCAGGTCGGGCGGCCTGGGCGGCGAGGCTTTGGCGGAACGGCGGACCCCGCCGAGGCAGCTGCACTCAGAGCGGCGACCCGCGGTGACCACGACCTCAATCCCGGGATGACACCGCCGAGCACCGCCTTACGGCCCGCCGCGGTGCTGGTGCCTCTGATAGACCGTCGGGAGGAAATGTCGGTACTGCTGACGCAGCGGACGGCGCATTTGAGTGCGCACGCCGGCCAAATCTCATTTCCTGGAGGCCGCATCGAGGAGAGTGACGCCGATGCAACCGAGGCGGCGCTGCGGGAAACCGAGGAGGAGGTCGGTCTAACTCGCGAACACGTCACGGTGATTGGTCGGCTGGACACCTATGTGACTGGGACTGGCTTCGAGATCACCCCGGTCGTGGGCATCGTCAAGGTCCCGTTTTCTCTCGCCATCGACGCATTTGAGGTCTCCGAGGTGTTCGAGGTGCCCCTTTCCTTTGTGTTGGACCCGAAAAACCACCACCGTACGACGCGCGACTTCGAACAGCGAACACGTGTATTTTTCGTGCTGCCGTATGAAGGGCGAAATATTTGGGGAGCGACGGCTGGAATGCTGGTTAATCTGGCCGAGGTGCTCGCCGCTTGAGGAGGCATGCTCCGGGTCTTCCTCACAATTGTGCTTCCGCTACTTTTGCCGACGGCGCTCTATTTGTTATGGATCGGCAGTTTCGGAGCGGAGTCGGGCATCGGCGCAGCATGGTGGAGAGCAGTGCCCTGGATCTGGCTCGCGGGAGCCGGGGCGCTGCTGTTGGCGATGGTGCTATTCGTGGTGACCGTCCATTTCGGCTCATCTCAACAGGGGGTGTACGTACCCCCGCGCTGGGAGGGCGGTCGCATTATACCGGGGCACGTGGAGTCTAAAGGGGGTCGATGAACGGCAAGGCGCATGCGCTCCGTATCGAGCCGCAGCCCTGGATGATCGAGCCGGCGACCCAGGGCGTGCTTGCGGCGCTTGCCGAAGGCGGAGCGGAGGCCAGGTTTGTCGGAGGTTCGGTTCGCGACGCGCTGCTCGGGCGGCCGATCGGTGATATCGACATAGCGACTCCGGCTCCGCCCGACCGGGTCATCGAGCTTCTGCAGAAGCGCAGGATCAAGGTCGTGCCGACGGGGATCGCACATGGCACCGTCACCGCGATTGCGGGCAGCCCACCGCGGCATTTCGAGATCACCACATTGCGGCGTGACGTCGAGACCTACGGCCGCCGTGCCCGCGTCGCTTTCGATGCCGACTGGGAAGCAGACGCCGCACGGCGCGACTTCACGATTAACGCGATCTCCCTCGATCCCGACGGCACGGTGCATGACGCTGTGGGCGGCCTTGCAGATTTGCAGGCGCGCCGCGTACGGTTTGTCGGCGATCCCGCAACCCGCATCGCCGAGGATGTGCTGCGCATCCTGCGGTATTACCGGTTCGAAGCGCGCTTTGGCGGCGGCCTCGGCGACTCGCAGGCCCGCGCCGCGTGCCGCGTGATGGCCGTCCTGCTTTTCAATCTCTCGGGTGAGAGAGTGGCTCAGGAGCTGGTCAGGCTGTTGGGGACCGCCGACCCCGCAAGGGCGTTGCAAATGATGGCTGAAGACGGGGTTCTCGCAGTGGTCCTGCCGGAGGCGCGCCGGCTCGACCGGCTCAGGAACTTGACCGAAATAGAGCCCGAGCCTGATGCGGTGCGTCGCCTGGCGGCATTGGTGGATGTCGATCGCGCCGGAGCCATCGCACTCGCCGAACGCCTGCGCTTCGCGAATCCGGTGCGCGATCGGCTCGGTGGTCTGACTCCTCCATGGGGGATCGACCCATCGGCGGACATCATCGCCCAGCGGCGGGCGCTCTACCGGCTCGGCGCCGAGCGCTACCGCGATATTGCGTTGCTGTTGGCGGCGGAAGGAGCGATGAGCCGGCAGCGCCTCGGGGAACTACTGATGCTCGCCAACGCTTGGACACCGCCGGCATTCCCGACCTCCGGCCGCGACGTCACCGCGCTCGGGGTCCCGCCTGGTCCCAGAGTCGGTGAGCTGCTCGATGCGGTGCGCGAGTGGTGGGAAGCGCGGGATTTTGGCGCCGACCGCGAAGCATGCCTCGCGCAACTCCGGAAGCTGCTCGCAGCGGAGGAACAGACAAGCTGACCGAGGACCGGTGGAGCAAGTCGGACTGTTTTCTCCTGCGACCTTGACGCTTGGGGCCGTTACGATCCTTGCGGCGGCAGACCCGCTCGCGAAGGTCTTGTTCAGCCGCCGGCTCGCAGAAATCTGGCGTGCCGAGAGGCTCCCGATCGGCGATTCTCTGCCGCCG
>JAFASL010000523.1 GCA_019244535.1 Alphaproteobacteria bacterium | reverse complement strand
CATCGCCCACAAGGCGATCCTGCGCAAGACCGGCGCGCGCGGGCTGCGTTCGATCATGGAAGCCATCCTGCTCGACTCGATGTTCGAGTTGCCGAGCCTCGTCGGTGTCAGCGAAATCGTGATCAACCGCGAGGTTGTCGAGGGGAGGGCGCGGCCGCTCCATATCTATTCGGACCGCGGCGTCGGCACTGGTGACTGAGCCTGCGGCGTCACAGCCGGCGGCAGGAGCCGTCCGCCGACTTGACTGCCGCTGCCGTGAAGCCAACCTTAGACCTGTACCCCTGTCCCTACCTTCCCGGTGTCCGGGACGGTCTTTTGCAGATGAGGGCTTATGTTAGAAGCTGCGCGCGGTGCGCTTTATCCCGTCCTGCCTCTACGCGACATCGTCGTGTTTCCGCACATGATCGTGCCGTTGTTCGTCGGCCGCGAGAAGTCGGTACGGGCTCTCGAAGACGTGATGAAGGACGACAAGCAGATTCTGCTCGTCACCCAAAAGAATGCCGCTCAAGACGACCCGGCGACGTCGGACATCTACACGGTCGGCACGGTCGGCACGGTGCTGCAGCTCCTGAAGCTGCCCGACGGCACTGTCAAGGTGCTCGTTGAGGGCGGTCAGCGTGCCCGCATAGTCAGGTTTGCCGAGAACCCGCAGTTTTTCCAAGCGATCGCCGAGACCCTCGCGGAGAGTGCCGGCGAACAGCAGGAGACAGAAGCGCTGGCGCGCACCGTGGTATCGCAATTTGAGCAGTACATTAAGCTCAACAAGAAGATCCCGCCGGAGGTTTTAGTCTCGATTAACCAGATCGAGGAGCCAGGCAAGCTTGCCGATACCGTCGCGGCGCATCTGAGTTTGAAGATACCCGAGAAACAGGAGCTTCTCGAAACGGGGACCGTTGCCGAGCGGCTTGAGAAGGTATTTGGCTATATGGAGGGCGAAATCGGGGTCCTTCAGGTCGAAAAACGCATTCGCAACCGCGTCAAGCGCCAGATGGAGAAGACGCAGCGCGAGTACTACCTGAACGAGCAGCTGAAGGCGATCCAGAAGGAGCTCGGGGAAGGCGAGGATGGCCGCGACGAAATGGCCGAACTCGAGGACCGGATCAACAAAACCAAATTCTCGAAGGAAGCCCGCGACAAGGCGCTGGCCGAGCTTAAAAAGCTTCGCAGCATGAGCCCGATGTCAGCCGAGGCGACGGTGGTGCGCAATTACCTCGACTGGCTGCTGTCGGTGCCCTGGCAAAACCGAACCAAGATCAAGCGCGACATCAAGGGTGCCGAGAAGGTGCTCGACGCCGACCATTTCGGTCTCGAAAAGGTCAAAGAGCGCATTCTCGAATATCTCGCCGTCCAGCAGCGCATGAAGAAGATGAAGGGTCCGATTCTGTGCCTCGTCGGCGCCCCGGGTGTCGGCAAGACATCGCTTGGCAAGTCGGTCGCCCGCGCGACGGGGCGAAACTTCGTGCGGATGTCGCTGGGCGGCGTGCGCGACGAGGCGGAGATCCGCGGTCATCGGCGGACCTATATCGGCTCGATGCCCGGTAAGGTCATTCAGGGGATGAAGAAGGCGAAATCCTCGAACCCCCTGTTCCTGCTCGACGAGGTCGACAAACTGGGGGCCGACTGGCGGGGCGATCCGTCCTCTGCACTGCTCGAAGTGCTCGACCCCGAGCAGAATTCGACCTTCAACGATCATTACCTTGAGGTCGATTACGACCTTTCCGACGTGATGTTCGTGACTACGGCGAACACTCTGCGCATTCCGCAACCTTTGCTCGACCGCATGGAGATCATACGGATCCCCGGCTACACGGAGGACGAGAAGGTCGAAATCGCCAAGCGTCATCTGATACCAAAACAGATGTCGGCGCACGGCATCCGAAAGAACGAATGGAGCATCAGTGACGACGCGATCCGAGACTTGATCCGCTACTACACGCGCGAGGCCGGCGTGCGCAATCTCGAGCGGGAGATCGCGAACCTGACGCGAAAGGCAATCAAGGACATCTTGATGAAGAAGACGGAGCGCGTCGCGGTGACGCGCCGCAACCTGGAGAAATATGCCGGGGTGCGCAAATTCCGTTTTGGCGAGGCCGAGAGCGAGGATCTGGTCGGCGTCACCACCGGGCTCGCCTGGACCGAGGTCGGCGGAGAATTGCTGACGATCGAAGCGGTCACCGTGCCGGGTAAGGGACGCGTCACGGCAACGGGGAAGCTTGGCGACGTAATGAAGGAGTCGGTGCAGGCCGCGGAGAGCTTCGTCAAGTCGCGCAGCAACGTCTTCGGTATCCTGCCGACGGTATTCGAGAAGAAGGACATCCACGTCCATGTGCCCGAGGGTGCGACACCCAAGGATGGCCCGTCGGCCGGTGTGGCGATGGTGACCTCGATCGTTTCGGTGCTTAGCGGTATTCCGGTCAAGCGAGACATCGCGATGACTGGAGAGATCACGCTGCGGGGCCGGGTGCTGCCAATTGGCGGGCTCAAGGAGAAGCTGCTCGCTGCGTTGCGTGGCGGCTTGAAGACCGTGCTGATCCCGAAAGAGAACGAGAAGGATCTCGCCGAGATCCCGGACAATGTAAAGCGTGGGTTGAAGATCATTCCGGTAAAGACCGTGGACGAACTGCTCGTCGAGGCATTGGCCGCGCCACTCACGCCGGTTGCCTGGCCGGAAGAGGGCGAAGCTGAACCCGTAATCCCCGCGCGCCAGGAGCGCTCGGGAGTCGTGACTCATTAACTAATCCGTTGAGTCCGGGCGCTGCAGACTGCCCTCAATGAGGTCTGCAGTGCCCCAAATTCGCTTCAGTTACACGTTGCGGGCCAGTTGACCGATTGGCAGCCGCGCTCTAAACTCTGTGGCGAGAGAGTAAGTTTGGTCCCGCACACTCGCCCAGGGGGGTATCGTGAACAGAAACGAACTCGTCGACGCCGTCAGCGGCAAGACTGATATGAAGAAGTCGGAGGCGAGCAAGGCCGTGGACGCGGTATTCGACGCCATCGCTGACGCGCTGAAAGGCGGTGACGAAGTACGCCTCGTTGGCTTCGGCACATTTTCGGTCGCTTCACGGGCGGCGTCCGAAGGACGCAACCCGCGGACCGGCGAGAAAATCCAGATCGCGGCCTCGAAACAAGCCAAATTCAAACCTGGGAAGGGTTTGCGCGACTCGTTGAATTGACTGTCGAAGCGCCGCCCGGCTTGGTGCACCGGCATTCCGCCTGTCGCAAATGGGGGCGATTAGCTCAGCTGGAAGAGCATCTCGTTTACACCGAGAGGGTCGGCGGTTCGAGTCCGTCATCGCCCACCAGACAACGTAGAACGCCGCGATAATCGGCCCACGGGGCATGCTTGACACTCCTCGACCTGAGGGGTAGGAGTGCTCGCGCCGTCAACCTGCGGGGGCGTAGCTCAGTTGGTTAGAGCGCCGGCCTGTCACGCCGGAGGTCGCGGGTTCGAGCCCCGTCGCTCCCGCCACCCACTGCGGACGCGAAATCTTGTGGCGCTACACGTATCGCGGCCGCCGCTGTCGCATTCCGGTCACGCGGATTATATATGTCTCCGGTAGTAAGCTTGGTCCCGACGGAAGACAGTCCGCGGTCAGAGTGTAGCGCAGCAGATGCTGCTAGCAAGAGCCCCGATGGAAACACTACTGGACGAGTACTTTCCGATCCTCGTGTTCCTAGCCATTGCCGGCGCGGTGTCAGTCGCGATGGTAACGGCCTCTGTAATCGTCGCCCGCCAGCGGCCTAACACGGAGAAGTTGTCGCCGTACGAGTGCGGGTTTGAGCCGTTTGGCGACGCCCGGGTACGCTTCGATGTCCGCTATTATCTCGTCGCGATACTGTTTATCATCTTTGATCTCGAAGTGGCCTTTCTGTTTCCTTGGGCAGTCGCGCTGGGTGATATCGGGATATTTGGCTTTTGGTCGATGATCGTCTTCCTAGCGGTGCTGACGATCGGCTTCGTCTACGAATGGCAAAAGGGGGCCCTGGAATGGGAGTGATCGAGACACCAGCTCGTCGAATCCCCGCCGGGAATGAGCAGCAGCTGCTCCTCAAAGCCGCCACCGATGAGGTGCAGGACAAAGGATTTATCGTTGCCACCCTCGACAATTTGGTCAATTGGGCGCGCACCGGCTCACTATGGCCGATGACCTTTGGCCTGGCTTGCTGCGCGGTTGAGATGATGCACACCGGGGCGAGCCGCTATGACCTCGACCGGTTCGGTGTCGTCTTCCGGGCCAGCCCTCGTCAATCCGACGTTATGATCGTGGCTGGCACCTTGTGCAACAAGATGGCACCTGCGCTGCGCAAAGTTTACGACCAAATGGCCGAGCCGCGTTGGGTTATTTCGATGGGTTCCTGCGCCAATGGCGGCGGGTATTATCATTATTCGTATTCGGTCGTACGCGGCTGCGACCGCATCGTGCCGGTCGACGTCTATGTCCCGGGCTGCCCGCCGACGGCCGAGGCGCTGCTCTACGGCGTTCTGTTGTTGCAAAAGAAGATCCGGCGTACCGGCAGTTTCGCCCGCTGAGCGCTATGCAGGAGAAACTTGCTGCCCTCTCCGAGCACGTCTCGGCAGCTTTGGGGGATGCGGTGATCACCTCCGAGACTCGCGGAGGCGAACTGTGCTGCCGGGTGAGGCCAGAGGCTTTGACACGCGTTCTGAAGTTTCTTCGGGACGATCCGAATTGCGGCTTTACGGTTCTTTGTGACCTTTGCGGCGCCGACTATCCTGACCGGCCGATGCGGTTTGAGGTGGTCTACAATCTCCTAAGCATGCGGCTCAATCAGCGCATCCGTCTCAAACTCGAAACCGACGAAGAGCAGCCCGTGCCGTCGGCGGTCGGGCTGTTCAGCAGTGCTGGGTGGTGGGAGCGTGAGGCATGGGACCTGTTCGGCATCTATTTCGCCGACAACCCGGACCTGCGGCGCATTTTAACCGATTACGGATTCGAAGGTCACCCGCTGCGCAAGGATTTTCCGCTGACTGGGTATGTCGAGTTGCGCTACGACGAGGATCAGAAGGCGGTTGTCTACGACCCGGTCCGGCTGCAGCAGGAATTCCGCAGCTTCGACTTTTTGTCGCCCTGGGAAGGGATGGACAAGATCCTGCCGGGGGATGAAAAAGCGACCTCGGAGGACGAGGGCTCGGGGGAGCGCCAGAAATGAGCGAGGCGCGTAAGACGGTGCCGAGCGAGCTTGAAGGCCCGCCGCACATCAGGAATTACATGATGAATTTCGGGCCGCAGCATCCGGCGGCCCACGGGGTGATGCGGCTCGTTCTCGAAATGGATGGCGAGGTCGTCGAGCGGGCCGACCCGCATATTGGCCTGTTGCATCGCGGCACAGAAAAGCTCATCGAGTACAAGACCTATCTGCAGGCGATCCCGTATTTCGACCGGCTCGACTACGTGTCGCCGATGTGCCAGGAGCACGCCTTCGCGCTCGCCGTCGAAAAACTGATGGGCATCACCCCGCCGCCGCGAGCCCAATACATCAGGGTACTGTTTGCCGAGATTACGCGAATATTGAACCACCTGCTGTGCATCTGCGCGTTCGGATTGGATGTCGGCGCGATCACTCCGTTCCTTTGGGGATTCGAGGAACGCGAGCGGTTGATGGAATTCTACGAGCGAGTCTCGGGTGCGCGCCTGCACGCCAACTATTTTCGCCCCGGCGGCGTCCACCTCGACATGCCAGCCGGGTTAGCCGAGGACATTCTGGCATTTTGCGAGAGCTTCCCGCAGACGATCGATGATATCGAACGTATCCTGACGGAGAATCGCATCTTCAAGGAGCGCACCGTCGACATTGGGGTTGTGACCGCCGAGCAGGCGGCGGATTGGGGGTTTTCCGGCCCGATGCTGCGCGGCTCGGGGGTGGCGTGGGATCTGCGCCGCGCGCAGCCTTATGACGCCTACGACGAGGTCGAGTTCGACGTTCCGGTCGGCCGCAACGGCGATTCCTACGACCGATATCTTGTTCGTATCGAAGAGATGCGCCAATCGGTGCGTATCATCCGGCAGGCTTTAGCCCAGATGCCGACGGGGCCGATCAAGGTCAACGATCGCAAAGTGGCGCCGCCGCCGCGTGCGGAAATGAAGCATTCGATGGAGGCGCTGATCCATCATTTCAAGCTTTACACCGAGGGTTACCACGTGCCCCCCGGTGAGACCTATACGGCAGTCGAGGCGCCGAAGGGCGAATTCGGTGTATATCTGGTTTCCGACGGCAGCAACCGGCCATATCGCTGCAAAATCAGATCACCCGGCTTCGCCTTTTTGCAGGCGACCGACTTTATGTGCCGCGGCCACATGCTAGCGGATGTCGTCGCGATCATCGGCTCGATGGACATCGTGTTCGGCGAGATCGATCGGTGAGCACAACGGCCGAGGGTCCTTCGTTTGAGCAGCCCGGGCATTTTGAATTCACCGCAGAGAACCTCGAGCGCGCCAACGCGCACATTGCCAAGTACCCAACCGGCCGACAGGCGAGCGCGGTGTTGCCGCTGTTGTACATCGCCCAAGAACAGTCCGGGGGTTGGCTGCCGCGGGCGGCAATGGACCATGTCGCCGGGCTTCTGGAGATGGCGCCGATACGCGTCTACGAGGTCGCGACCTTTTACACGATGTTCAATCTTCGGCCGATCGGGCGCTACTTGCTGCAGGCCTGCACGACGACGCCGTGCTGGCTGCGCGGCTCCGATGCGGTTGTCGAGGCCTGTGAGCGCAAGCTCGGCATCGGTCTCGGGGGCACGACCGCGGATGGTCTCTTCACCTTGGTCGAGGTCGAGTGTCTCGGCGCCTGTGTCAACGCGCCGATCCTTCAGATCAACGACGATTTCTACGAAGATCTGGACGGGCCCACTACGGAGGCGCTGCTCGACGCGTTCCGCGGGGGCAAGCCTCCCGTTCCGGGCTCGGTGATCGGACGCCAAGGTTCAGAACCGGTCACCGGCTGCACGACTTTGCTCGAGCCGAGCGAGGATCCTTCCATCCGTCATTCCCGCGAAGGCGGGGAATCCAGGGCCAGCGGAGTCCGTTCCGGCAGCCCTGGGGCCCCGCTTCCGCGGGGGTGACGATAGATCAGTCGGGTAGCGAATGCTCGCGGATAAAGACAGGATATTCACAAACCTCTATGGCCGCGATGATTGGCGGTTGGCGGGAGCCCAGCGCCGGGGCGATTGGGACGGCACCAAGGAGCTGATCCTCAAGGGACGTGATTGGATCGTCGAGCAAATCAAGGAATCGGGGTTGCGCGGGCGCGGTGGGGCGGGTTTCCCGACTGGACTGAAATGGTCGTTCATGCCCAAGGAAAGCGATCGCCCGACCTATCTTTGCGTCAATGCCGATGAGAGCGAGCCGGGCACCTGCAAGGACCGCGACATTCTCCGCAACGACCCGCACAAGCTCATCGAGGGATGTCTTCTCGCTTCCGCCGGCATGGGTGTCCACACCTGCTATATCTACATCCGCGGCGAGTTCTATAACGAGGCGAAGCGCCTGCAGGCCGCTATCGATGAGAGCTATGACGCCGGCTTGATCGGCGAAGACGCCTGCGGCTCAGGCTGGGATTTCGAGCTTTATCTGCATCGCGGCGCCGGCGCTTATATCTGCGGCGAGGAAACCGGCCTGCTCGAGAGCCTTGAGGGCCGCAAGGGCCAGCCTCGCTTAAAGCCGCCATTCCCCGCACAGGTCGGCCTCTACGGTTGCCCGACGACGGTCAATAACGTTGAGACGATCGCAGTCGTGCCGACGATTCTGCGGCGCGGTGCAGCTTGGTTTGCCGCGATCGGCCGGCCGAGAAACACCGGCACGAAGATCTATTGCCTGTCGGGCCATGTGAACACGCCGTGCAATGTCGAAGAGGCGATGAGCATCTCGCTGCGCGAGTTGATTGAGCGGCACGGCGGGGGCGTGCGCGGCGGGTGGGATAATCTGCTGGGGGTTATCCCGGGCGGCTCGTCGGTCCCGGTCATACCGAAATCGATATGCGAAACGGTGCTGATGGATTTCGACAGCCTAGTCGCCGTCCAGAGCGGGCTCGGCACCGCCGCCGTCATCGTGATGGACAAATCGACGGATATCGTAAAGGCAATCGCCCGCTTGTCGAAATTCTACAAGCATGAGAGCTGCGGCCAATGCACGCCATGCCGTGAGGGTGCCGGCTGGGTATGGCGCGTCATGGAGCGCATGGTCGAAGGCAACGCGTCGGTGGCCGAAATCGACATGCTCCTCGATGTTTCCCATGAAATCGAGGGGCACACGATCTGCGCGCTGGCCGATGGCGCGATGTGGCCGGTTCAGGGGCTGATCCGTCATTTCCGCCCCGAGATGGAGAAGCGGATCGCCGAGTATCGCCAGGCCGCGGCACGGCAGAGACAGGCGGCTTGAGGCATGCCGAAGCTTACGATCGACGGCAGCGAAGTCGAGGTGCCGGCCGGCTACACGATCCTGCAGGCCTGCGAGCATGCCGGAATCGAGGTAGCGCATTTCTGCTATCACGAACGGCTCGCAATCGCTGGAAATTGCCGGATGTGCCTCGTCGAGGTTGAGAAATCTCCAAAGCCGATAGCCTCTTGCGCAATGCCGGCGACCGACGGAATGGTCGTCCTTACCGGCTCGGCAAAAGCGGTCAAGGCGCGAAAAGGCGTGATGGAATTCCTGCTGATCAACCATCCTCTCGATTGCCCGATTTGCGACCAGGGCGGCGAGTGCGATTTGCAGGACCAGGCGATGGCCTACGGTTTCGACCGCGGGCGGTTCGAGGAGAACAAGCGCGCCGTGCGCGACAAGGATTTCGGCCCACTGGTCGAAACCCATATGAACCGCTGCATCCACTGCACGCGCTGCATTCGTTTCCTTACCGAAATTGCCGGGGTTCAGGAATTGGGCGCCACCGGGCGCGGCGAGGACATGGAGATCACCACCTATATCGAGCGCGCCCTCGGCTCCGAATTGTCCGCCAACATCATCGATTTGTGCCCGGTAGGCGCGCTGACTTCAAAGCCTTACGCCTTTGTTGCGCGGCCCTGGGAATTGGCAAAAACCGAGTCGATCGATGTCACGGATGCAGTCGGCAGCAACATCAGGGTCGATTCGCGCGGCCCGCAAGTGCTGCGCGTGCTGCCGCGCGCCAACGAGGCGGTCAACGAGGAATGGATCTCGGACAAGACACGCTACGCGATCGATGGGCTGGTCCGCCGCCGGCTCGATCGGCCGTATATCGGCCGCGAGCGCAAGCGTGAGGCTGAGTGGAGTGAGGCGATCGAGCTTATCGCTGAGCGTCTGAAGAGAGTGCCGGGCGAGCGCATCGCCGCGATCGCTGGTGATCTCTGCGATGCCGAGGCGATGTTCGCGCTCAAGGAATTTTTCACCGGCCTGGGCGCGGCGAGCTTCGACTGCCGCCAGGACGGCGCCAAGCTCGACCCACGATGCCGCGCCGGATACCTGTTCGGCACGATGATTGCCGGCATCGAGAACGCCGATGCCTGCCTTCTGATCGGCACCAACCCGCGTTGGGAGGCGCCGCTGGTCAATGCGCGGCTGCGCAAGCGCTATCTCCGCGGCGGTTTCCGCATCGCCGCGATCGGCCCAGCCCTGGACCTGACATTTCAGGTCGAGATGCTGGGGAATGACGGCAACGTGCTTAATGCAATGACTGCCGACCATCGGTGGGCTACCGTGCTGCGCAAAGCCAAAAACCCGATGATCGTGATCGGGCAGGGCGCGCTGTCACGCGCGGATGGTGCCCGAGTGCTCGGCACCGCCCGGCGCATTGCCGAAAGCTGCGGCCTTATCCGCGACGATTGGAACGGCTTCAACATATTGCACGATGCCGCCGCCCGGGTGGGTGGCCTCGATCTCAGCTTTGTGCCAGGGCCGCGGGGCCTGGATACCAGCGGCATTGTGGCGGCGTGCAAATCTGGCGCAATCGAGGTTCTCTATCTTCTAGGCGCCGATGAGATCGATACGAGCGACCTCGGAGCGGCATTTGTGATTTACCAGGGTCATCACGGCGACCGTGGCGCCGGCCGTGCCGATGTCATCCTGCCGGGGGCCGCCTACACCGAAAAGGACGGCACCTATGTAAACACAGAGGGGCGCGTGCAGATGGCGCGGCGCGCCGTGTTCCCGCCTGGAGAGGCGCGCGAGGACTGGAAAATCATTCGTGCGTTATCCGGCGCCAGCGGCCGTCCTCTGCCATTCGAAGAGCTGCGCGGGTTGCGCCGGCAGATGTGGGAAAAGCATCCGATATTGGCGCAAGCGGATGTTGTGACGCGGGCGGCGTGGGGCCCCTTTGGGGAGGCCGGGCCGGTGGACGCCGGCCCATTCGAATACCCGATAACAGATTTCTACCGTACCGACCCGATCAGCCGTGCCAGTCCGACGATGGCCCGGTGCAGCGAACTTTTCGTAAACGGCCGGCAACAAGCCCCGGCCCGGACCGGCACGGATGGCTAATTTCTGGACAGGCTATGCCTGGCCGACCGTAATTACAGCAGTCGAAGTCGTCATAGTCGTAGTGCCGCTGTTGCTCGTGATCGCGATGCTCACTTATGCCGAGCGCAAGGTGCTGGCCTATTCGCAGCTCCGAAAAGGGCCCAATGTGGTCGGGCCCTTCGGGCTGCTGCAGCCTTTTGCCGACGGGCTCAAACTGCTCTGGAAGGAGACAATCGTCCCAAGCGGCGCAAACCGTGTCGTGTTCATCATCGCCCCGCTGGTGACCTTTACATTGGCGCTCGTCGCTTGGGCGGTGATCCCGTTTGATTACGGGGTCGTCATCGCCAACATCAATGTCGGCATTCTCTACCTGTTTGCGATCAGCTCGCTCGGCGTCTACGGGATTATTCTGGCCGGCTGGGCCTCGAATTCCCGCTATGCGTTTCTCGGCGCTCTGCGCTCGGCGGCACAGATGGTGTCTTACGAGGTGGCGATCGGCTTTGTCCTCGTCACGGTCCTCTTGTGCGCCGGTTCACTCAACTTGACCGAGATTGTCGAGGCGCAGCGCCATATCTGGTTCGCCATTCCTCTGTTGCCGATGTTTGTGATTTTCTTCATCTCCGCACTGGCCGAGACCGGGCGCGCGCCTTTTGATTTGCCGGAAGGGGAGTCGGAAATCGTCGCCGGCTACTTCGTCGAATACTCGTCGATGATCTTCGCGCTGTTCTATCTCGGCGAATACGGCAATATGATCCTGATGAGCGCGATGACGAGCCTGCTGTTTCTCGGCGGTTGGCTCGCGC
>JAFASL010000498.1 GCA_019244535.1 Alphaproteobacteria bacterium | reverse complement strand
GCTCTCGCCTCGCGCCGGAAGCGCTCCAGCAGCTGCGCGCCGCCACTGCCCGCGACCAGCTCTGGGCGCACGACTTTGATCGCAACCATTCGATCGATGGCAGGGTCGTGGGCGCGATAGACCTCGCCCATCGCTCCGGTGCCGAGCAACTCTTCAACCCGATAGCGGCCGATCGACCGGAGGGTGTTCATTTCTCAGGGCTCAAACTGAGCTGGCCTGCTGGAGCAAAATTCAGCTTTGTTCTTCCAGCATGCTCATCGCATTCTGCAAGCTGCGGCGCATTCGATTGAACGAGGCGGACAGCGAGCCGATTTCGTCTCTGCTGGCGTGGACATATTCGGGAGTGTCGAGCTGCCCCATGCTGACCTTATCGGCCATCTCGGAAATTTCGGCTACGGGTCGCGTCACCAGCACGCGCAACAAGACGTCGACTATGATGATCGTCACAACGAAGGTTCCGGCCAGCGCCAGCATGAACCAGAAGAGTGCCTGATAGGCGCGGGCCAGCGGCACGCCGAGCGGGATCGAGACAACCTGCGCGCCGACAACTTCACCCATTTTCCAGCCAAATCCATTTTGCGAGCCATAGAGGGCGACCATTGTCGGGGGGGCATTCTCGGGAGTGCTGTGGCAGCTGAGGCAAACTTGGCTACCGATTTTCAGCGGATGGGAGAGCGTCAAAAATCTCCCTCCCGGGGTGTCTCGCATCGTCACCGTTTCCGACTTGCTGGAATCATCGCGGAAACCGTTGATAATGTCGGCTTCCCACTCCGACGCCCGATCGTTGACATTAGTCGGGTTGAGCGTCGGCTCGCGATAAGTGTATTCCGGCAACTTTTGCCGCACCATTTTCAGAGTGGTTTGCGCCGCGAACGCTGAAACCGATTGCGGCAGAAACTGGATCTTCAATTGCGGCTCGAGCAAAGGCCAATTGTAGTCGGCAGTATATTTGCGAATAGCCGATGCTCCTTCAATCATGATCCTGGCATTCTGCAGACTCTCTTCGAGCGCATTCTTGGTGAGGATCGTATAGGCGCCGATCCCAGCCAAGCCAAGCCCGACCAAAAATGCTCCGGATATCGCCAAATCTATTTTCCAGCGTATCTTCATGGCCTGGACTTCAATAGGCTTGACTGTGGGGATCGAAGCACTTGTGAAGTTCAGATCTTACAGTGGCCCCAAGGAAATTCAAGCGCGAGACCCACCCCGTCCGATATCGTTCCGCCCGGCCGCTTAGACCACCCCGGGACCGGATGCGCGCGCTGCTTCGCCAAGCTTGCCCCTGTGGAGCGGGGCGACCCCCGGATCGTCTAGCTCCGACGGTTCCGTGGCGCACCCGCAGGATCCTGACGTGATCCCGGCAATCCGATACCGGAAGATTATCGTCACCTCGATGCCGTTCACCAGGCGATCGGGTAGATGCCCTCGCCGTAGTCCGAACCGGTCATCGGTCCGCTGCACCGCGTTTCGAGCCGGTCTCGGCAACAGCAGCAGTCCGCCTAATCGGGGGGCGCTGCAGGCATATCGATCCACATCTCGAACCACAGTTCCAGCATCAAAAGTGCCCAAAGCTGTTGGTGATGGTCCCGCCTCATGCTGCAGTGTTCGTCAAGCAGGCGGCGGATACGTGCGGGCCGGAACAAGCCGCGCCCGCTCGCGCTGTGTGAGACCAAAGTATCGTATGCGAGTTCCTTGAGTTCGTTTCGGAGCCATTGATCGATCGGGCAGCTGAACCCCATTTTGGGGCGATACACCACGTCGGGGGGCAGGTACGGCGCCATCGCCGACTTGAACAGCGCTTTGCTAATGCCACGCGTCAGTTTCAGCCTCTCCGGCAGCCCTGCCGCCCACTCTACGAAAAGATGATCAAGCAGCGGTGAGCGGGTTTCGAGGCCGTGCGCCATGCTCGCGACATCGACCTTCACGAGAAGATCATCGGGCAGATAGGTATGGAAGTCGGACCGATTGGCTCCCGCGGCCAAGCCGCTCGCCTCTGCAAAATAGGGCTCCAAGAAATCGCGGTCGGCCCATCGTAGCTGTTCGCGCATTGCCTCCCCGTAGCAACCCTCTTTGTCCTGTTCGGTAAACCAGCCGAGGGCGGCGGCGTAGCCCCTACCCGGATTTTCGCTCGCCGCCTGCAACAGCGCGCGGATGCGGGGAAGCTTGAGCTGCCGCTGAGCCCTCGGTGGCGCTAGGCCCAGTAGCGCTTCGAGCGCATTTCGACTCCACTCTGGTGCTGCCTCGAGCCGGGAGAGACTGCGCATCGCCTTGTAGCGTGGATAGCCGAAAAAGCACTCGTCTCCACCGTCCCCGTTGAGCGCCACAGTCACTTCGCGACGTGCCAGCTCCGCGAGGTAGTAACTCGGGATCGCTGACGGATCGGCGAACGGCTCGCCATAGTGCCAGACGAGGCGCGGCAGCACCGCGACGGCATCCGGTTCGACGACCATCTCGCGGTGATCGGTCGCATAGCGCTCGGCCACCATCCGGGCGTAGCGGGTTTCATCATAACCCTGTTCTGAAAAGCCGATCGAAAAGGTCTTGACCGGCCCGCCCCCGACTCGAGTCATCATCGCGACGACGGCAGAGGAATCGATCCCGCCGGACAGAAATGCACCCAGCGGAACATCGGAGACCAGCCGGAGCCGTACCGCCTCCTCGAGCCGCGCGACCAGCTCGCGCTGCAATTCCTCGACGGGCACGGAACGGCGCGACCCGCCAATCTCGGGCAAGCTCCAGTAGCGGACCAGCTCGGGTTCGCGCAGACATCCGTCGGAACGGGTCTCGACGGACAGGTAATGAGCGGCGGGCAGCTTGTGGATGCCGGCAAAGGCGGTATCGGGAGCGGGGACGTAGCCCAAGCTGAGATACCGGTCGATCGCACCTAGATCGGGCGTGCGGCACATTTCCGGCCAGGCCAGCAGCGCCTTGATCTCTGAGCCGAACAGCAGCTCATTGCGGCTCGCCGAATAGTAAAGCGGCTTTTTGCCAAGCCGGTCGCGGGCAAGCGTCAGTAGGCGCGCGCGCCGGTCCCAAATGGCCAGTGCAAACATCCCGCGAAGGCGCGACAGGACCTTCGGACCCCAGGCGTGCCAGCCATTGACAATGACTTCTGTGTCGCTGCGGCTGCGAAACGGATAGCCGAGTGCCGTCAATTCCTTGCGGAGCTCGGCGAAATTGTAGACTTCGCCGTTATAGGTGATCCACACGCTGGCATCCGCGCAGCCCATCGGCTGGTGACCGGCAGCCGTGGTGTCGATGATGGACAACCGCGCGTGTGCGAGGCCGGCGCTGCCATCGGTCCAAACGCCCAAGTCGTCCGGGCCGCGGTGCCGCAATGTGGCGATCATCGCCCCCAGCCGGGCCTCCGCCGCGCGTTGGGGCAGTAGAGAATCGGCCAGAAGAAATCCGCTGATGCCGCACATCCGCTCGTTCCATATCACCACGCCAACCGGGCGCCGAGGGGCAGCACGCTATCCCAGCATTCCGATTTCGACGAGAAGTATTCGTAAAATATTTAGGACCGGCGGGCCCGCGCGCAAACGGCGGCGCTGGATTACGTTGCATTTCTCCGACCGATTTCATACTGGTTCGGCCTTCAGACATCCAGCGAGATTGAGCAAACTTTATGTTTTCCGTCGTAGGACCGGAGACCCGCGCGGGCTCGGTCGGGAAGCTTCCCACCGCTCCGTCCAGGGCGCAGGTTGCTTGGCGCGACCTGGCTGAGGGAGCAGCACGGAGCTGGATGTGGGTGGCGCTGGCGCTGCAGGACATCAAATTGCGTTACCGCGGCTCGATTTTAGGGCCGTTCTGGCTGACGATCAGCACCCTGGTGATGGTGGTTGCCATGGGTGCGATCTATTCCACCCTTTTTCACATGGACGCCGCCTCGTACCTGCCTTACCTCGGGATCGGCCTTGTTATTTGGCAGTTCATCTCCACCGTCGTCACCGAAGGCTGCGATACGTTCCTGCGTGCGGAGAGCGTGATCCAGCAGATACCCATACCATTCTCGGTCCACGCCTACCGGGCGGTGTGCCGCAATCTGCTGGTTTTGGCTCACAGCTTTGTAATTATCCCGATCGCCATCGTGATCTTTGGGCCACCGATTAGTTGGCGGGTAGTCGAAGCGGTCGCCGGGCTGGTGATGTTGGCGATCGACGCGCTGTGGATCAGTGTACTGTTGGGGATGATCAGCGCCCGCTTTCGTGACGTGCCTCCCATCGTCGGGAATTTTCTGCAGGTCGCCTTTTTTCTAACGCCGGTGTTCTGGCCGATAGAGGCAGTCGGGGGGTGGAAGCGGCTTTTAGCGCTCAATCCGCTTTTCGCGGCGATCGACGTCATCCGCGCGCCGCTTCTCGGGAAGGCCGCGGTTCCCACTTCCTGGGCCATTGTGTTCGTGTCGACCGTAGTCGGTTGCGCGGTCACCTTTCTGCTATTTGCCCGCTTCCGCACTCGCATCGCCTATTGGATCTGAGCCAGATGTCCTATCTGCGCGTGCGCGGCTTATCGGTGGAATTTCCGATCTATCAGGGCGGTAACCGGTCGCTAAAGAAGAGTTTGCTGGCGAAGACGACGCAAGGCAACCTCGCCAAGGATGCGCGCGACCGCCTCAACGTGCTTGCCTTGTCCGACATCAACCTTGACATTGAGGAGGGTGATCGCCTTGCCGTGCTCGGCGCCAACGGCGCCGGCAAAAGCACGCTCTTGAAAGTCCTGGCGGGGATTTACGAGCCGACGAGCGGCGGGCTCTATGCAACGGGCCGGGTGTCGGCGTTGCTGACTGCCTCGGTGGGTCTCAATCCCGATGCCACCGGACGCGAGAACATCGTCTTACGCGGGATGTATATGGACATCCATCCACGCGAAATGCGCACCCGCGTCGACGCGATCGCCGAGTTCAGTGAGCTCGGCTATCATCTTGACCTGCCGGTGAGGACCTATTCGACCGGCATGGTGATCCGCTTGTGCTTCGCTATCGCGACCTCGGTGCGGCCGGAAATTCTGCTGATGGACGAGTGGCTCGCTGCAGGTGATGCCCGCTTTCTCGCCAAGGCGCGCCGCCGGATGGCGGACTTCGTCGGCGCATCGAGCATTCTCGTGCTCGCCTCGCACTCCATTCCGATTCTCGAGGAATGGTGCAATCGCGCGATCCTCTTAGACCACGGCAGGATCGTCGAGATGGGCTCGGTCAAGGAAATTGCAGCCGCGTATCAGCAGGCTGCGTGATCACGCTTCACCGGCAAGGCTCAGTGCGAGTGGCAAATAGGTACGGTAGGCCTCTGGGTTCATCCGGAACAGGGTTTGGTGAGGCGCGGGGAAACGATCGAATTCACCGGCGAGCATCATTTCCGCGTGAGCCGGCTTTGGGCCGTGCCAGTGCACGATCTTTGCCTGATCGGAATATCCCCAGTAAGGTTTCCAATTAAATTCTGCCGGCAGGCGCTGCCATCGCCATCCCAGCACTTGAATGATAGCCGTCTGGTCATGCGCCAGCATTTTCGACAGCTCGCGCCGCGCCAAATCGTAGATCGGGTCGACCCAGCGACGAAAACGCGGGACGTTGATGATCATGACCCCGGTGTTCGGATTTCGCCGCCCATGCCGGTGCATTTCCGGCGCCATCGCCAGGATAAACGGCCGAAACGACTCGATACCCTTTAGGGAGCGGAACATCACGTCCGTGTCGGTGTAGAGCACGTACTTGTCATCACGTTCGATATCGCCGACCTCGAGTCTGAGATATGCGCCGCGCGCCGACAAGAGGTCGAAATCCGGGTTTGCCGCCTTGTGCCGCAACAGATCACCCAGAATACGAGTATCGCGGAAATGCGTTCTCACCCCCTGGTCTTGAAGCCAAGCGGAGCAGGTGCCGGGCGGTCCGCTGACAATGCAGTTAGGTTCGAGGTCGGTATACCGGCGCGCCGAATTGACCGCCATTCGAATCAGCGGGAACTGAGCGTCCTCCGTATGGGCGTTATAAGCAAAATACCATTTCATCTCGAACCCGAGTCAGAGAAGACCGGTCAAAGTTCGCAGACGGTGCCGTATTCCAGCAAACAAGATTGTGGCGGATTAGCACCTGCCGCGAGCCTGGTATGGTCACCTCGCAATGATACCGGAGCTGCGACAGAAATGCAGTCGCGCGCGATCCTGCCCGACGACGGCTGCATCGTCGCACCGCTAGGGTCGGGGAATGTGGCCGCGCCCTTAGACCTGTCCGCCCGATCTTGGATACTCCTTTGCATGACGAAGCGGAAAAAATAGTGTACTCAGGATTTTCGCGACCGACTGCTCGATTGACATCGAAAATGGCACTTTATCACCCAGAGAATTCCCGCGGTTGGAACGTTGGCTCAATTTTTGATGGGACCCTTCGCAGTCGGCGGGTGTCACGAACGCTGAGGAAAATGGCAGCTGATCCGGAAGCCAAAGGTCATTCCGATACCGGCGTCCAGAACCTGGTGTATATGCTATGTGCAAGTTTGCGCCCCCGCCGCGTCCTTGAGATCGGAACACATATCGGGACGGCGGCAGTCATTATTGGACATGCCTTGAAAGCCAACAGATACGGAAAACTAATCACTCTGGAACCTGCTGCCCATTATTTCTCGATATCTAATCGATATGTAAAAGCGGCCGGCGTGAGCGATTTTGTTCAAATATGGCCTGTTTTTTCGTACGATGCAAATTGCAAGCTTCGTCTAAGGGAAGAAATGCCCTTCGAACTAATTTTTATTGATGGAGCGCATGACTATCAGGCAGCGGTACATGATATAGCGTTTAGTGCGGAGCTTTTGTGCAAGAATGGAATTATGGTGTTGCATGATGTCGGAGCGATCTCGGACTCTATGGATCCCACTGGGCGAGGAGGAGTTAGGCAGGCGCTGTTTGACTTTTGTGAGGACAACCCACGCTTCAGGGCAATCTTCTTCGAATTCCCAGTCTGGCTGAACAATACTGGAACTG
>JAFASL010000588.1 GCA_019244535.1 Alphaproteobacteria bacterium | reverse complement strand
ATTTGTTCCTCGGCCCCTACGACAGAGCGGCGGCAATGGTTTTGTCGCGATAAAGGACGATTACAGCAAGATTACCACCCCGGACAGGGGCCGGACCCAGTGCTTTCCCCACCTCGCCCCGTCGATACAATGACCGCCGCGGCGCGGTTATTCCTTTTTTGGCTGATCAAAACAGTGCAACCTGGACTTTCCGCCGCCTATTACGCCATATGGGGCCGTTCAACTCGACCCACGTTGCACGGTCTCTTACGATTCCAATGAGTGAAGTCGCCGACGAGCTTTTTCTAATGACGAACCTGTCGCCCCGGACGACCGGTTTGCCAATGGTCGTTTGGGTGGGTCCGCGCTACGGCGCACGCCACGACGTCCGCATCAAGGTAATGCAGGCGCATGGCGATCGGATGGATCCGGGCAACCTCGCGGTCGTTGCCGTGCGCCCGACGCCGTATATCGTCCAGGGACACCTCTCGGCCCCCGATTTGCGGGCTGTCCGCCGATGGATCGAGCTCAATCGGGCGGCGATCCTCGATCACTGGAACGAGGTAATCGACGGCGCCGAGTTGGTTCAGCGCTTGCAGCGGTTGCCATAATCGTAAACCACACGGCACGGCGCCGTGTCGTATGGTTCGGTGATTGTCCTTGCTCTTCCGCGTCTCGATCCATGAAGCGAGTGTTACCGTCACCGTGCCTGTTTGGATCGGGCGGGCGGGCGCGAAGCCCCAGCGTAGCGTAGCGCCCGACCGGCGCCGGATCGACCGGAGCCCGCAACTGCACCCGTTGTCTACCGAGCGAGGGCCAGTTTCTGGATGAGCCGTGCTAGTCACGTCGTGAGCCGGGAAATCGCACCTGGCTGACATCATGCGGCTCGCGTGACGCGGCGCATGGTGGCGATGCTACGGTCGTAGCTGGCCGCCAATTCCTGCAACGTAGCGCCCTGCGCGCGCCGTCTGCTGGCCTCTTTTTGTTGTGCCAGTGTCAGCGAAGGGGGGCGGCCCATATGCTTTCCTTGGGCCTTGGCGCGGCTCCTGCCTTCGGCGGTACGGGTGCGAATAAGATCGCGCTCGACATCAGCCAAGCCCCCGAGTACCGCCAGCATCAAGCGCCCGGTGCTGGTGCCGGTGTCGGCCCACGGTTCCGCCAGGGATCGGAATTGCGCCTTGGCGTCCACGATGCGCTTGACGATCTCGAACAGATCGAACGTGCTGCGCGCCAGTCGGTCGATCCGCGTTACCGTCACCACGTCGCCGGCGCCGACGCGACGGAGCATGCGGAGAAGTTCCCGTCGGTCGGGCCGCGCGCCCGTGGCCTTCTCGCGGTAGATGTTCCGGCTGCCACATCCTGCGGCGCGCAGCTGCTCAAGCTGGCTGTCAAGAGTCTGTCCGTAGGTGCTTACGCGGGCATAGCCGATGAGCCGTTTTTGCGAATACGTTTCGGTCATATCTTATGATACACCGCAAGCCTTGATTTCACAACGGTGTTCACTTTTGCCGGAAGTCTTAATTTTTGCGGGCGCGGGCGGCGCCGCTGGGGTCGGCAGTGATCTTTTGCCCAGAGATTTTCAGCGTTTGTTGAGACGCTCCGCGATCAAAGCAGCGAGCATCCCGTAGAGAAGATGTAGGCCAAGCCGCTCGGCGCGGAGCGGCGCGGGGGCGTTACGTTCGCCTTCGGTTATCCCAAGTAAGGGCGCAATACCGACGATGTTCACAGCATACAATCCGGCGCCATAGAGAGCTTCCAGCACGGGCGCCGGGAGGCCCGGGAGCCGCTCACTGAGTAGGCCATAGCCGGCACCGAACACGGCCGAGGCAACCATATGGTTTGCCTGTTCCAGGGCGGTGGTGCCGCCGCGACCTAAGAGGCGGCGCGCATCGACGACGCGGTCCAGCCAGTCTTCCGAATCCTCGGCCAGATTCTTGTGGAGCAGACCCGACCGGCGCCCCACGACCATAGCCAGGCTCATCGCTAGCCCGGCCGCCAGTCCTCCGATGGCACTCGCTTGCTTGCCGCTCATG
>JAFASL010000462.1 GCA_019244535.1 Alphaproteobacteria bacterium | reverse complement strand
AGCCGCTTCCGGCCAGTTTTTCCGGAACGCTTCTCAAGGTGCGGATATTGGCGGTGACGTCCTCGCCGGTGATCCCGTCGCCGCGCGTTGCACCAAGCGCGAGCCGGCCGCGCTCGTAGCGCAGCGCCGCCGATAGCCCGTCGATTTTCGGTTCGGCCATCAGGTCGATCGAGTCTTCCGCGACCCGCGCCAAATCCTCCGGGCGGCGGAAGAAATTGCGCACGCTGGTGAAAAACCCGCGCATCTCCGCCTCGGTGAAGGCGTTGTCGAGCGACAGCATCGGCACGCTGTGCGTGACCTTGGCGAAGCCGGCCGCCGGCGCGGCGCCGACCCGGCGCGACGGGCTGTCGGGCCGGACCAGCGCCGGAAAGCGCGCCTCGATCGCGTCGTTGCGCCGGCGCAGCGCGTCGTAGGCGGCGTCGCTGATTTCCGGCGCGGCCTCGGCGTAATAGAGCCTGTCGTGATGGGCGATCTCGGCCGCCAGCCGGGCCAGTTCGGCACGCGCGTCGTCTTCACCGAGCTCTTCGACCGGCCCACCGGCGGTGTCGCCCAGTGCGGCGGCTTTGAGCGCCCTCACGCGCGGGCGCTTTCGATCAGGCTGGCGGCTGCGGCGCGCGCCTCGGCGGTCACCGTGCTGCCGGACAGCATGCGCGCGATTTCCTCCTGCCGTGTGTCGGGGTCGAGCTCCTCGACCCGGGTCACGGTCGCGCGCTCGGCCTGCTGTTTCGCGACCCGCCAGTGATGCGCACCGCGCGCCGCGACCTGCGGCGAATGGGTCACGACCAATACCTGCAGGTCGGCGCCGAGCCGCTGCAGCCGCTCGCCGACCGCGGCCGCGACGGCGCCGCCGATGCCGCTGTCGACCTCATCGAAGATCAGGGTCGGCACCGAGGAGGTCCCGGAAAGCACCAGCTTGAGCGCCAGCATGAAGCGTGACAGCTCGCCGCCCGAGGCGATGCGCGCGAGCGGCCCTAAACCCGCGCCGGGGTTGGTCGCGACCTCGAAATGGACACGCTCGCAGCCGTGCTCGCTCCAATCGGCCTCGGCGAGCGGCGTCAACACGGTGCGGAACTGCGCCTTATTGAGACGCAAGGGCTTCAATTCGGCGGCCACGCCCGCATCGAGCCGGGCGGCGGCGCTGGCCCGCTCGCGCGACACCGCCTCGGCACCGGCAACAAAGCGCGCCCGGGCTTCGGCGGTCGCTCGAGCGAGATGCTCCACCCCCTCGGCACCGGCTTCGATCTCGGTGAGTTCAGCCGTCATGCGCTCCCGCAGGCCCGCGAGATCGGCGACCGACACTTGGTGTTTTCGGGCGGCCCCGCGCAGCGCGAACAGCCGCTCCTCGACCTTTTCGAGCTCGCGCGGGTCCAGCTCCAGGCTCCGCGCCGCCGTCTCGAGGGCGGTGAGCGCCTCGACGGTTTCAGCGGCGGCGCGCTCGGTCGCTGCGATAGCGTCGTCAAGCAGGCCTTGTGCACGTTCGCGGGCGCGATCCAGCCGGCGGGCGGCTCGGGCGAGGGCGGCCTGCGCGCCGGCGTCGCCGTCCAGTTCGCCGGTAGCTTCGCTCAAGATTTCTGCCAGACGCTCGGCGCTCTGCAGCAAGCTGCGCCGCGCAGCGAGCTGCTCCTCTTCATCCGGTGCGGGCGCTAGCGAATCGAGTTCGGCAAGATGATGCCGCAGCAGGTCTTCTTCGTCGCGGCTGGCCGCGAGCCGTTGCGCCGCTTCAGCCTCTGTCTGCTCGGCTTCGCGCCAGTCGCGCCAAGCCTGCGCGAGCGCATGCCGGGTTCCGCTATGCTCGGCGAAGGCGTCAAGGATCATCCGGTGATTGGCAGGATCGAGCAGACCGCGCTGTTCGAACTGGCCCTGGATTTCGACAAGGCTGTCGCCGAGCTCGCGCAGCAACCCGACGCTCGCCGGTTCGTCGTTGATAAAAGCGCGGCTGCGGCCATCGGCGCCGACCAGCCGGCGCAACACGATCGCCTCGCCTTCGCTGTCGAGCCCAGCTTCGCGCAGGATCGCATGCGCGGGATGGTTCAGCCCGACCGAGAATTCCGCGGATACAGCCGCCTGCTGGGCGCCGGGCCGCACCAGCCCGCTCTCCGCCCGTTTGCCGAGCGCCAAGCCCAGCGCATCGAGGAGAATGGACTTGCCGGCGCCAGTCTCGCCGGTCAGCACGCAAAGGCCGGGACGGAGGGCGAGACTGAGATGGTCGATCAGTACAACGTCGTGAATATTGAGGCCGAGCAGCATTGTAAGCCGCGGATGGTGGCGCCTAATGATATAGGCGCCATGCCGGCCAGGCCAGCATCGGCGCCCCGTTGCGCCGCAAGGGCCCGAGATGACCACTGTGGAGAAGCCGGCGCTTTATCGTGATCTCGCCCGGCAGCTCGCCGCGCTGATCGAGGGCGAAGCGGATTTTGTGGCCAACCTCGCCAATACCGCAGCGCTGATTTACCACGGATTGCCCGACCTCAACTGGGCCGGCTTTTACCTTCGTGGCGGCGCGGAACTGGTCCTCGGCCCGTTCCAGGGCAAGCCGGCCTGCGTGCGAATCCCGATCGGAAAGGGGGTTTGCGGCGCTTGCGCGGAACGCGGCGCGGCGGTGTTGGTGCCCGATGTACACGATTTCCCGGGCCACATCGCCTGCGACCCCGAATCGCGCTCCGAGCTGGTCGTGCCGCTGATCGAGAATAACCGCGTCTTGGGCGTGCTCGATCTCGACAGCCCATTGCCCGCGCGCTTCGACGAACTGGATTGCGCCGGGTGCGAGCAACTTATCGGCGTCCTGCTCGTTCACCGCGGAAAGTATTAGCGCGGCGAATCGCCGCGCAATTTTGGTGACGCTAAATGGATTTGGCGATAGGATCCCTGCCGTGGCCGAGGCGCACACATGAAAACTCTGCTTGACGACGCCGAACACTGGTGGAGCCGTGCCGAAGAAACACGGACGATCGCCGAAATCATGACCGACCCCGAGGCGAAGCGGATCATGTCCGATATCGCGGACGGGTATGATCGTCTCGCGGAGCGCGCTGTCGAGCGGACCGGCAATCGCAAGAACGAGACCCTTCAGTAAGCGGGCCGAAACAACCAGTCGCAGCGGGAATCCGTGCCGGTTATCTAAGCTCGACCAATTCCAGCGCCTCCCTGCTCGGGCCTTCGATCATCACGGCGCGGGTGTCGCCGAGTTTGTAGGGTTGTTGGAGGAAGCTCACGTTTTCGCTGCGCAATTTGTCGACCCAGGCATCGAGATCGGCCACGCTCAGCGCAATATGGTCTTGAAGCTGGCCGCGTGAGCTGGCGAGCGGCTGATCGCCCTGGTTGGCATACCAGATCAGCGCGACGTCGCCAAATTCGACGCCGGCGCGCGGGCTGCGGAACATCCCTTCGCGGTTGAGCGCCGGCCAGGTCCGGTCGTCGGCGCGCGGCACCTTGCAGTCGGCCTCGGTCACCGGCACACCGCCCCAGCCGGCGCGCGGGGGCGCGTTCAGGTGTTTCTGATACCAGAGCTGTGCGCAGAGCGGGTCTTCCTGGTAGAGGTGCACATGGTTGAAGCGCTCGGCCGGGTGGTCACCGGCATACTCGACGAGCGCGTCGTCCGGGCCGCGCATATAGGCGAACCCGCCGCCCCCCGCCGGCCCGAGGCCCTTCTGCTTCGCTTCGGCAATCTGCGCCTTTGTCAGACCCAGGACGCCGCCCTGGCCCGGCCAGGTATCGCTGCTGATCAGCACCGAGCCGCCCTCATCGCTCGTGTAGAGCGGCAAGAGCTCGACGTTCGGCCGGGTCTTGTAGGTGTCGAGGCAGCGGCGGGAGTCGGTGACGTGCCAGCCGAAATGCCAGATCGCGCTCTGCGGCTCGCTCGTCGGCGGCGTGTCCACCTTCGCGAACAGCACCATGACGTCGTTCGGCGACTTCAGTGCCGGAAAGCCGCCCCAACTCCCCCTGGAGGTGCTCGGAAACTGCCGCGTGTAGAACGCGATCGCAGTCTCGGGGTCGATCGAGTTCAGGTGCAGATGATGAAACTTCGGGGTCGGCAGCATGGCAGCTTCCTTCCCGCAGGATTGGTCTACTATGTGTCAGGTGCCCGCGGAATCAATTCAAAGGGAAGCATGATGAACGCTGGGAGGAAGATGTGCAAAGCAGCACTATTCGCTTGCGGGGTGCTCGCCGCCGGATTGCCGGTCGGGCTGCGGGCCCAGCAGAACCCGGCGCCGGCGGTCGAGATCGACAATGACGATCTTGGCGGAGTCGTCACCAGCCGGTTTGGTCCGGAAGCCGGCGTATGGGTCATCGCGCAGACAACCGATCTGGGAACGCGCTTTGCGAAGATCGCGGTTACCGACGAGCGCGGGCGCTACGTCGTGCCGGATCTGCCGAAGGCACATTACCAAGTTTGGGTACGCGGCTATGGTCTCGTCGACTCCCCGAAAATCGACGCGCAACCGGGCCAGCACCTGAACCTGAGCGCGGTCGTCGCGCCGAGCCTCGCCGCCGCGGCGCAGTATTATCCGGCCGCCTACTGGTATTCGATGCTCAAGATCCCCGACCAGAGCCTGTTCCCCGGCACCGGCGACAAGGGTAACGGCATCCCGCCGGAGTTCAAGACGCAAGACCAGTGGCTGAATTTTATCAAGACCAATGGCTGCGGCAATTGCCACCAGATCGGTAATTACGCGACGCGGATGGTTCCCGCGGCGCTCGGCAAGTTTGAAACGTCGCGCGATGCCTGGGCCTACCGCCTGTCGGTTGGCCCGGCCGGTCACGACATGGTCCGGTTCATCAGCCAGCTGATGACGCCGGATGGCGGCCAGCTCGCCCGGCTCGCCGACTGGACCGATCGGATCGAGGCCGGCGAATTGCCGAGCCGCAGCCCGCAGAGGCCGGTCGGGGTCGAACGCAACATCGTCGTGACCGTGCGCGACTGGCTCGACCCGAAGCACTACTTGCACGACCTGACGACGACCGACCGGCGCAACCCGACCATCAACGCCTATGGCCCTATCTACGGCGACACTGAGCTCAGCAGCAATGCGCAGCCGGTGCTCGACCCGGTGCACAACACCAAAACGACATTGACCCCGCCGGTCCGCGACGGCACGCCGAGCTCAGCGCTCGCCAATGAGGTCGTCGCGCCGTCGCCTTATTTCGGCATGGAGCAGACCTGGGACAGCAAGGTCAATGCCCACACCTCGGTGATGGACCAGGAAGGGCGGATCTACTGGGCAGCGCAAAACCGCTCGCCCAAGGACATTCCGGCGTATTGCAAGAACGGTTCGCCGTTGCGGTCGGCGCAGCTTTATCCGCTCGACGTGCCGCATGAGGGCTTCTTTCAAAACTCGCGCCAGGTGACGGTCTACGACCCGAAAACACAGAAATTCACGATGATCGACACCTGCTTTGGCACGCATCACCTGAACTTCGCCGAGGATGCCGACAACACGCTCTGGCTCAGCAACAATACCGGCTTGGGCGGAGCGCCCGGGACCGAGCTGGCGGTCGCCGGCTGGATCAACACGAAGAAGTTTTGGGAAACCGGCGATGCTGCGGCGTCGCAGGGCTGGACGCCGCTGATCGTCGACACCAACGCCAACGGCAAGCGCGACGAAGGCTACAACGAGCCCGCCGAGGAGCCCGACTACAGCAAGGACACGCGACTGCCCTATGGCCTGTACGCTATGGCTTATTCACCCGCCGACAAGACGGTCTGGGGGTCGAGCCTGGCGCATCCCGGTTACATCATCCGGCTCGATCCCGGCACCAACCCGCCCGATACCGCGCTTGCCGAGATCTACAAGGTGCCGCTGCCCGGCTATGGCATCCGCGGCATGGATGTCGACCGCAACGGCGTCACGTGGCTGCCGCTCGACAGCGGGCACCTCGCGAGCTTCGACCGGCGCAAATGCAAGGGGCCATTGAACGGACCGGGCGCCGAGAAGGGTGAAAAATGCCCCGAGGGCTTTTCGTTCTATGCGCTGTCCGGGGCCGGCTTCCAGGGCGATCCCGGCGCCGAGGAGAACCCGTATTACGTCTGGGTCGATTGGTTCAACATCCTGGGGCTCGGGCCGAACGTGCCGTTCGAAACCGGGAACCAGTCGGACTCACTGCACGCGCTCGTCGACGGCCATTTTGTCGAACTGCGCGTGCCCTATCCGATGGGCTTTTTCGCCAAGGGGCTGGAAGGCCGCATCGACGACCCGAACGCCGGCTGGAAGGGGCGCGGCCTATGGGTGACCTCGGGGAACCGCACGCCGCAGCATATCGAGGGCATCGACGCGCTGGCCCCGGGCGCGCCGGGCGCTACGCCACAGACATTGTCGAGCCCGCTCGTCGTCCAATTCCAGCTCCGCCCCGACCCGCTTGCGCGTTAACGCGGGGGGAAGCGTCAGTGGGCGTGCCGCTTTCGCGGAAGGCGTTTACCGGCGAAACCGAGGGCGAGCAGGCTGGTGGCAAGGATAACCACCGACAGGGGCTCCGGAACCTTCAGGTCCAGCGCTTCCTGGTAAAGCTCGTCCCCCACGATGTGGTGGGCCGCATCGGACGGGTGAACGATATAGTAGTAGAAATACGTGTCAGGAGTAGTGCAGGTCTGCATACGGGTGGTGAGGTCAAAGCAAGGATCAGTCGTGTTGGTGATCCCGTACTTCGATGGGTT
>JAFASL010000242.1 GCA_019244535.1 Alphaproteobacteria bacterium | reverse complement strand
ACACGGTGCCGGGCGCCGCGGCGCTGACCGCCAGCGCGTGGCCGTCGAGCATTCCTTCGATTTCGGTCTGGCTGCCGATGCGGCTGCGGTATTTCGGCTCCTCGCAGAAGCGGATCAGATCGGCCGTGCAATCCTCCCAGCTCTCGCCGCGATTGCGGCTGCGCATCGCCCCATTGGCCTCGAGCGTCGCATATACATCGTCGGGCGAATTCGGATCGACATCGAGCCGCATGACCCGGCACGCAAAACCCATGATGACCCGGTCGGGGAGACCCGGATCGGCCATCTTGCGCCAGGTGTCGCCGCCGTCGTCGCTGCGGTACACCCCCGGCGGAGTCGCGCCGGCATAGACGATACGCGGGTTCTTCGGGTGGATGCAGACCGACCAGATATCGGCTTCATCCGGCAGGCGGAGCCGCTCCCAGGTATTGCCGCGATTGGTGCTGCGGTGGGCGCCCTTGGTGCTGCCGACATAGACCACATCCGGGTTTTCCGGATGTACGGTGATCGCGTGGACATCGGCGTCTTCCGGCAGGCCGCTGGTCAGGTGCTCCCACCGGTTGTCGCCTGTAGCCTGACGAAAAATCCCGCCGGCCGTCGCCCCCATCGATCGCGCCGTACCGGCATAGACATGCGTGCTCGCCATCAATCTCCTCCCGCGTCTTGGATTGCCGCGGCGATCATACCCCTCTATTAGAGCTTGTCACAAAGCTTTAGCTGGTTGGAGTGGGCGATGCGCAGGAAGCTCGGCAAGACGGGACCGGAAGTGTCCGCTATCGGTCTCGGCTGCATGTCATTGTCGGGGGTCTATGGCACCAGCGATGATGAGGCCGGGGTGCGGCTGATCCACCGCGCGATCGAGCTCGGCGTCGACCATTTCGACAGCTCGGACATGTATGGCTGGGGCCAGAACGAGGAATTGCTCGGCCGCGCGCTCAAAGGCCGGCGCAACGGCATGGTGATCGCCAGTAAATTCGGCCAGACCCGCCGGCCGGGCGGCGCCAACGGTGTCGATGGCACGCCCGCTTATGTCGCGCAAGCCTGCGAGGCGAGCCTCAAACGCCTCGGCGTCGATGTGATCGACCTCTATTACCAGCACCGCGTCGATCCCGCGGTGCCGGTCGAGGACACGGTCGGCGCGATGGCGCGGCTCGTCGAGCAGGGCAAGGTGCGCTTTCTCGGGCTGTGCGAGGCGCGCCCGGAACGCATCCGCCGCGCCCATGACGTCCACCCGATCGCCGCGGTGCAGAGCGAGTTTTCGTTGCTCTATCGCGAGGAGGCGACCGAGACCCGCGAATTGACCCGAGACCCCGGCATCGCTTTTGTCGCCTACGCTCCGCTGGGCCGCAGCCTCCTCGCCGGCGCCGTCCCCGATTTCGCCAATCTGACCGAAGGCGACACGCGCGGCCGTCACCCACGATTCATGGGCAACAATTTCGCGAAGAACCGCGAACTGGTGCAGCGCGTCGAGGCGATCGCCCGCGAGAAAGGCTGCACTCCGGCGCAGCTCTGTCTCGCCTGGCTGTTGGCGCAGGGCCCCGACGTGATCCCGATCCCCGGCACCAAGCGCATCGAGCGGTTGGAAGAAAATCTCGGCGCGACCCGTGTGCATTTGACCGCAGCCGATGTCGACCGCATCTCGAAGGCGATCCCGATCGGCGCCGCCGCCGGTACCCGCTACCCAGAAGGCGGCATGCGCGGGGTCTACATCTAGATTGATTCGAGCGCAGCGAAGCAATCTCGGCCACAGCGTACCGATGGAGATTGCCGCGTCGCCCTGCGGGCTTCTCGCAATGACGAGCCCCTATCTGCTCCCGACTATTCCCGCTGCAACTGCCGCGCCGCGCGGGCGGCCGGTCGTTCGGCGCAGTTTTTCAGCCACTCGGCGGCTTTCGGGAACGGCGCCATGTCGATCTGCGCCGGCCGGGCCCAAGACAGGATGCTCGCGACATTGAGGTCGGCGACGGTGAAATCCCCGCCGAGGAGGTTGGCGGTGCGGGAAAGCGCGCCTTCGAGCACGCCCAGCGGCTGCGCGAGCTGCTTCTCGGCGGCGTCCGCTGCCGCGGCATCGCGCTTGTTCTCGGGGAGGATAGCCCGATCGAATAATGCCGTCAGCACCGGCCGCTCGACCTCGGTCATTCCCCAGAAACTCCATTGCCAGGCCCGCGCTTCGTCTTCGAGCCGCGCCGGATAGAGGCTCCCGGCGCCGTATTTCTTTGCGAGGTAGAGGTTGATCGCCATCGACTCCCACAAGACGAAACCGTCATCGTCGATGACCGGAATGTGGCCGTTGGGGTTGAGCGCGAGATGCGCCGGGGTGCGCGTCTCGCCGGTCGCGAAATCGACCTTGATGTGCTCGTAGTCGAGCCCGAGTTCCTTCGCCATCCACAAGGTACGAAAAGCCCGCGAGCGCGCGACGCCGTAGATCTTGAGTGCCATCACCGCCTCCCTCGCTAGCGCAGCCGCGCCGCAACGGCGGGAAGCCCGGCGATGTCGATGCCGTGACGGGCGGCTTCGGCGATCAGCGAAAGCGGGTCGGCGCCCTCGCGCAGGCGGGCCAATGCCCACAGCAGCGCCGAGCGGGTTCCACTGCGGCAATGCGCGACGACGGGGGCCGGCGCATCGCGCAACACTGCCGCAAAGGCGTCGACATCGGTGCGCGACAATGTGGCGGCAGTGACCGGGATGTGGTGGTAGGCGATGCCATGCGCCTCGGCCAAGCGCCGCGCCTCGGCAGCGGGAAGCTGCCCCGGGTCCTCGCCATCCGGGCGATTGTTGACGATCGTGCCCACGCCGGCGCCGGCGAGCGCGTCGATGTCCGCGCGGTCCAGCGCCCCGGCGGCGCTTACTCCAGAAGAAAGCGGGAAGAGCTGGGCTGACATGGCGGTCCTCCGCGATGTTCGGGAACCGCCCTCCTAGCCGCTGACGGCGGCCGCCGCAAGAAAATCAGGCGGCGAATTGCGGCGGGCGCAATACGAGATCGCCGGCCCGGATCCAGAACCGCTCCAGACGGCGCAGCGCCGCGTTGGCGGTTTCCAGATCCTCCGCGGTGACCGCGGCTTGCGGCAGCATCTCGGCGTGCCGCTGATGCATCGCGGTCAGCCGGTCGCGCAGCCGCCTGCCTTTTTCGGTCAGCCGCACATGGATCGAGCGCCGGTCGTGCAACGAGCGCTGCTG
>JAFASL010000209.1 GCA_019244535.1 Alphaproteobacteria bacterium | reverse complement strand
CGCTCCGGGACGAGACGATCCGCGGCCGGTCCGTACCGGAGGGCTCTCTCGTGATCGTTGTTCCGTGGCTGCTCCACCGGCATCGGAAATTTTGGGGAAAGCCTGACTGCTTCGTCCCCAAGCGCTTTCTCCCGGAGAATGCGCAGTTTCGCGTCAGGCATGCGTATATTCCGTTCAGCGTCGGTCCTCGCATTTGCGCAGGCGCCGCCTTTGGTCTGACCGAAGCAATTCTGTGCATCGCCACTTTGGCGCAACGGGTCCGGTTGCGCCTGGCGCGCGATGCCGTCGTTTCACCGGTTTGCCGCCTGACCTTGCGGCCCGGCGACGATCTGCGGATGTACGTGGAAAACCGGGCTTAAGCCGGCTCGTCGGAGTAAGGCCGGCGGGAGACCTCGACAACCCGCCCACTCTTGTCGACTGCGTAGCGAATGTGACGCCATACGACCGAAGAGGTGATGGCGCCCCCCCAGATCACCGAGGCGTGAAACAACGGAGCGGGCAGGATGCTCCAGACAAGCAGGTGCTGCGCCACGCGGAAGCCGATCCCGTCAGCGGCCTCGAGCCTTCTGCTGATCGCCAGCCGGATCTCGGCCGCGCTCGAGCCCAGAGCAGCCAGAGCGAGAAGGACCAGCAGGGCGATTTCCGAGGTCGCCAATTGCGAAACCAGGAAGACTCGGGCGGCGAGGTCGCTGGTGATGACGAAGGCGGCAAAGCCCCACAATCCCGGGCGATAGAGACGGATCAGCTGGTATTGGCGGCGGGCAAACCGCCAGACGTCACAGATGGTCCCCGCGAGCGGGGTGGGCGGACGGACCGCCCGCCGGTTCAGCACTCGGAGACCGGTTCGCGCGGCGCGATCGCCGATCGGCAAGTCCTCGGTCAAGGCACGTCCTATCGTGTTCGGCAGATCGAGCATGTCGAGGGCGCGACGGCTGACCGCGAGGGAACCACCCCAAATCGGTCTGGTTTGGCTGAGGCGGGGCAGTACGGCGATGGCTCGGTCAATCCCGGCCCCAAGAGCAGTTCCGAGATTGAGGGTTGTCGGCACCGGCCAGCGATATCCGTAGACGAGATCTGCGCGGCCCGCGACCAGGGGCGCGACCAAAGTCGCCAACCACCAAGGCTGTGGCCGAATGTCGGCATCGAATAGCACGATATACGCGTCGTCGCCCTCGAGCTGTGTCAGCGCGGCCAGGAGGTTCGTACATTTCTGGCTGCGCAGCGGCGACAAACCGGCCACGACCAGCTGGATTTCGAGTTGCGGAAAGCACTCGGCGAGAGCTGCAACGCGCGCGTAGGCCGGGTCTTCACGAGACTCGACCGAGACGATCAGCCGGTGCGGGCTGAGCGACTGGGCGGTCAGTGCGGCGAACAGATCATTCAGTCCCGGGAGGTTGCCCGTGACCGGCAACACCAAGGCGACTTTCGCGGACAGTCGGTCATCCTGGACCCGCAGCCGGGCAAAAAAGAGCAGCGTCAAGGCGACCGACCAAAGCGAATAGAAGACCGCTATACCCCCGGCGCTCCATGCAATCATGATGGCTTGCGCGCTATCAGCATTAATCCCGAAGGTCTTGCCGATGCCGGGACATCGAATAACGCGTAGCCAGTGCGGCCGGCGAGCCAGCTCCACGCCAGCGCGCCATGCCAAATCCAATGAGCCCGGAAATATCGCTCGCCAGTGAGCTTGGGAGCGACACGACCCATCCAGTAGATGAGGCTGTCGAAGGAAAACGGCACAGGTTCGAGCGCCTCGCTGATCAGGTCAAGTCGGTGCGCAAGCGTCTGTAACGCATCCTCGTTCCACCAACTGAGGTGATGCGGTGGCGCGTTCAGCACGAAATTCGGGATCTCGGTAAGCGCAGAGATGCGACTCGGCACGACAATGCAGAGCCGTCCGCCGGGTTTCACGCACTGTACCAGATCGCGGGCGAAGCCCAGCGGATCCGAGACGTGCTCGATGACATGGGAGGCGCATACCACATCGTATTCGTCGGGGTGCGAGGCGGCATGTTGGACGATCGTCTCGCTCCTGATACCGGATTTGGCAGCAGTTGCGTGAGGGTGAGGTTCAAGGCCGACATAGATGGCGTGGGCCAGATAAGGCGCCAGCGCGGCTTCGCCACACCCGACGTCGAGAACCTTCTCCCCCGGTTGAACTAATTCGGCAACGCGCCTGAATTCTGCCCTCGCATTCCGGGGGGAGGCCAAAATCGGACCAAAGTCTCCGCGCCGGTGAAGCTCCACGTAGAAGACTTCGTCGCCCGCCAGCATTGGCTCGAAGAAGGCGAGCCCGCAAGGCGATTCCCAGAGTCCAAAGTAATCGATCTCGGCGAGCTGACGCTCGGTTGCCACGCCAAAGGTGCCGCGCCACAAGTCGATGATCAGTCGCGCGCTGATCGGCTGAATTCGCCGCGTCGCCGGTAGACCGGTAATCGGGCACAGCGGAATGGTTTGCATCGGCTAGCGAAAATTGCGGCTGGAGATGACGATATCGCGTGCATCGTAGCCGGGCGGCTTGATGGCGGGCGTGAAAGGCGGTTTCGGCGGCGGCCGAATATCGGCATCGCCGGTGCGGTCGCGCAACGTGTGGAGGCGTGGAGTCCAGTCCTCGAGCCCATCGGCGACAACATGGATGACGCTCTCCTCGCGCTGCAATTTGCCGGTGCAGCGCAACAGAGTGGCACCGAGCGCGGCGCGGCGAAAGCGTTCGAGGATTTGCGGCCAGACGATCAGATTGGCGATGCCGGTTTCGTCCTCGATCGTGATGAAGACGACGCCGTTGGCGCTGCCCGGACGCTGGCGGATCAGCACGACACCGGCGATCGCGAGGCGACGATCGACCGGCAGATGCGCCAGCTCGGCAGCTGCGACCAACCCCTCGCGGGTAAGCTCAGGTCGCAGAAAGGCGAGCGGGTGGCGCTTCAGTGTGAGGCTCAGGCTCGCATAATCCTCGACGACGTGCTCGCCCAACGGCATCTCCGGCAACAGCGCCATCGCTTTCGCTTCGTTGGAGAAGCCCTCCTCCCCCCGGAACGGCCCGCAGAGCCGGCCGTCCGGGGGCTTCCCTCGCACCCCAATGGGGGGCGAGGGTCCTCTGAAAAGCGGCAATGGCGGCTCGCCGAGCGCCTTCAATACCCACAACGCGCGTCGGCGGTCGAGCCCGACAGAGCGGAAAGCGTCGGCCTCGGCAAGGCGCTCAAGCGCGCCGCGGCCGAGCCCGCTGCGCCGCCACAGCGCCTGCGGATCCGGATAACCGTCTCCCCGCGCAGCAACGAGCCGTTCCGCATCAGATTCGGAGAACCCCTTAATCTGCCGCAACCCAAGGCGCACCGCCCGTCCCCACCCTACCCCTCCCCCGCTTGCGGGGGAGAAAAGGGAGGGGACTGCGGGTTCGAGTGTGCAGTCCCAGAAACTGTGGTTGACATCGACTGGGCGAACCTCGACGCCGTGCTCGCGCGCGTCGCGGACGATCTGCGCCGGGGCATAGAAGCCCATCGGCTGGCTGTTCAGCAAAGCGCAGGCGAAGACCTCGGGGTAGAAGCATTTGATCCAGGCCGAGACATAGACGAGCAATGCGAAGCTCGCCGCATGGCTCTCAGGGAAGCCGTAGGTGCCGAACCCTTCGATCTGGCTGAAGCAGCGCGTCGCGAAGTCGCGGTCATAGCCGTTCCCGACCATGCCGGCGACGAATTTGTCGCGGAACAGATGGATGTCGCCATTGCGCTTGAAGGTCGCCATCGCGCGGCGCAGCCGGTCGGCTTCCTCCGGGGGAAACCCGGCGCCGACAATCGCGATCTTCATCGCCTGCTCCTGGAAGAGCGGCACCCCCAAGGTCTTCTCCAGCACTTGGCGCAATTCCCCGGAGGGATAGGTTACGGTCTCGCGGCCGGAGCGCCGGCGCAGATAAGGGTGCACCATGTCGCCCTGGATCGGCCCCGGCCGGACGATCGCAACCTCTATGACGAGATCGTAGAACTCGCGCGGTTTCAACCGCGGCAGCATCGTCATCTGGGCGCGGCTCTCGACCTGGAAGACCCCGAGCGAATCGGCGCGGGAGAGCATTTCGTAAACCGCCGGGTCCTCGGCCGGGATCGTGGCAAGCTCGAGCCGGCGGCCGTAATGCTCGTCGATCAGCGCAAAGGCCTTGCGGATGCAGGTCAGCATGCCGAGCGCGAGGATGTCGATCTTCAGAATCCCGAGCGCGTCGAGGTCGTCCTTGTCCCATTCGATGACGGTGCGGTC
>JAFASL010000159.1 GCA_019244535.1 Alphaproteobacteria bacterium | reverse complement strand
TCCAGATCCGTTCTGGCGTTGCCGGCAGCTCGATGTGCTCGATGCCGAAACCCGATAGCGCGTCGACAATCGCATTTGCAACCACCGCCAGCCCGGGCGTGATGCCACCCTCGCTTCCGCCCCGCATCCCAAGCGGGTTGGTGGTCGATGGCACTTCGCTGATCTCGGTCTGAAAAAGCGGCAGGCTGTCGGCCCGCGGCAGCGCGTAATCCATCAACGAGCCGGACAGCAGCTGGCCAGTATCGCGGTCGTAGATGCATTCTTCCCAAAGCGCCTGGCCGATCCCTTGCGCGATGCCGCCGTGGCTCTGGCCATGGATCAGCATCGGATTTACCGCCCGCCCGCAATCATCGATCGACGTGTAACGAACGACTTCGACAAACCCCGTCTCCGGATCGATCTCCACTTCGCACACGGCGCAGGTGTACGCGAAAGACGGGAGGCTCATGACTTGATCGGAAATTCCGATCAACGGGCCGCGCAAGTCGGCCGGAATGCGATTGTCCAAAGCCGCTGCTGCCGTTTCAAAAAGACCGACGGAGCGGTCGGTCCCCTTAACGGCAAAGCACTGCCTGCCGAACTCGATGTCCTCCTCCGCTGCTTCGAGCATCGCGCCCGCGATCCGGCGCCCTTTTTCGACGACCTCGTCGGCGGCTTTAGCCGTCACCCAAGCTCCGAGCCGCATCGACCGCGCCGATGCCGAGCCTCCGCCCGCCTGGACGCGGTCGGTATCGCCGGTGACAAGCCTGACTTGTTCGAGTTCGACTCCCAGCCACTCGCTGACGATCTGCGCAAAGGCGGTTTGATGACCTTGGCCGGCCGACATCGTGCCAAGCACGAGCTCGACGATGCCCGACGGATCGATCCTCATCTCGGCGCGCTCGCGGGGTGCGCCGGTATTCAGCTCGATCGAATTTGCGACACCAATCCCACGATATCGACCGCGCTGGCGAGCCTCGGCGCGGCGAACCTCAAATCCTGCCCAATCGGCCAGCTCGGAGGCACGACGCAGCGATGCCGGGTAGTCGCCGCTGTCATAAATGAGACCCAAAGGATTGCGATAGGGCATGGCGTCCGGCGGCACGAGGTTACGCTGCCGCAATTCGAGACGGTCGAACCCGTGTCGGCGGCATGCAATGTCGATCATGCGCTCGAGAACAAACATGACCTCTGGGCGCCCGGCACTGCGATAGGCAGAGGTCGGGGTGGTATTCGTAGTGACCGCGACACCGCGCACATACGATGTCGGGATGTGATAGACGCTCGAGGACACGGCAATACCTTTGGCCAGCGGGACAAAGGAAATCGCGCTTGCGCCGAGGTTGCTCGTGTTTACTGCGCGCAGCGCTAGCAAGTTTCCGTCCTCGTCCAAAGCGAGCTCGGCTTCCGATGTCAGGTCACGGCCATGAAAATCGGTAAGAAAAGCGTCACGCCGTTCACAAACCCACTTGACCGGCCGTCCAACCCGCTTGGCCGCCCAAGCGGCCAGTACAAACTCCGGGCAGGTGCTGTTGCGAATCCCAAATTTCCCGCCGACGTCGCCCGAGACGACCCGGACGGCATCCTTCGAAACACCTAGCGCGCCGGCAATGTCGTCCCGCTGCCGGACGACGCCGCCTCCGGCGCTGGTGTAGACGGTGAACCGCCGGACGGGCTCGTCGTAGACTCCGATCGCCGCACGCAATTCCATCGGCACGCCCGTGACGCGGTTGATCGTCGTCTCCAGCCGCACGATGTGCGCCGCCCGCACGAAAGCCGCCTCGGTCGCCTCCTTGTCGCCCATTTCGGAATCGACGCACCGATTGGAGCCGTGCTGCTCCCAGACGAGCGGCGCGCCGGGCGGCAACGCGTCTTGTGACCGCGCAACAGCCGCAAGCGGTTCATAAACCACCTCGACCCGTTCGGCGGCATCGATTGCCTCGGCAAGCGTTTCCGCCACGACGATGGCGATGGGTTCTCCGAGGTATCGCACGACATCAGCAGCAAGCACCGGATGCGGTGCGATGAAAAACGCGGAGCCGCCGCGGCCACGGAGCGGGACTTCGTGCGGGTTCGCGGGGACCGGACTGTGTGGGAGCGGGTTCAAGCCATCGGCCGCCGCGTCGCCGCCGGTCAGCACCGCGATGACCCCGGGCCCGTCGACCGCGTCTGCGACATCGATCTTCAAGACCTTCGCGTGGGCGTGGGGCGAACGCACGA
>JAFASL010000158.1 GCA_019244535.1 Alphaproteobacteria bacterium | reverse complement strand
TTCCCTATCCGGCCATGCCGCGAGCCTCGAAATCGTGCTCCGGCCCACGTTGTAGCTCTTCGCCAGTTCCTTGAGCGTGGCACCTTCCGCCCGCCGCCGCCGCGCTTCCCTCTGCTGCGGCGGCGTGAGCTTGGGCGGTCGCCCCATGTGCTGGCCCCGCGCCTTCGCCCGGCTGCGCCCTTCGGCGGTGCGGGTGCGGATCAGGTCGCGCTCCACGTCCGCCAGCCCGCCGAGAACGGCGAGCATCAGCCGCCCGGTGCTGGTGCCGGTGTCGGCCCACGGCTCCGCCAGCGACCGGAATTGCGCCTTGGCGTCCACGGATCCGCTTGACGATGGCGAACAGGTCGAATGTCGAGCGCGCGAGGCGATCGATGCGCGTCACCGTCACCACGTCGCCGGGGCCGATAGCCCGCAATAGCCTCAACAGTTCGCGCCGGTCGGCCCGCGCGCCCGTCGTCTTCTCCCGGTAGATCGTGGCACATCCCGCCTTGCGGAGCTGCTCCCGCTGCGCGCCAAGGGTCTTGCCCGTAGGTGCTGACCCGGGCGTATCCGAGGGTGCGGTTTTGCGGGTGTATTTCGGTCATAACTTGCGGGAAGTGTAACCTTTTGATCTGTCTAGGGCAAGAGGAATTCCCGAAAGTCTTGATTTCTGAGACGGCGGCGACTTGCCATGATGGTGCTTATGTAGCCGCGATTCTCAAGGAGCTGCGGGACCTCACCCCATATGAGTTTATCTGCCGAGCCTGGACCAAAAAACCAGAGCGGTTCAGACTTGATCCGTCACACCCCACTCTGGGACTGAACACCAGGATGATCATAGAATACCAGTCACTCAGGTAGACGGGGGGTACGTCATGCCGTTGCTACGCTCTGCCATCATCATTGCCATCTCAGCGTTCGTTTCGATCTTCGCTCCCGGTCCTACGGCACTTGCCGACGGTCCGAGCGCAGCCGCGGGGGACGACAACACGCCGGGCGTTAGGACACTGACGCTCATCGCGGTGTCGAGTGAGACCCAGCGCGGGGTGGGCGATACCCCTCCGTCTGGCCTGAGTATGGGCGACACGTACGTCAGCAACGCTCCGCTCCACGACCTCTCAGGCGCAGTCGTCGGCTCCTACCACGTCGCCTGTACGATCACCGAAGGGGAGGACGACAACGGGAACGCGTGGTCCATCTGCTCGACGGTTGCGAGCATTGAGGGCAGCGGCACGCTCGTCGCGTCAGGGCTCACGCAACTCCAGCAGGTAGCGACGTCACCCGGCGGTTTCGGCGTGGCGCCGCCAACGGCTGAGCTTGCATTGGTTGGCGGGACGGGTTCCTACGCCGGCGCCCGCGGCGTAGTCACAGAGACACGCGACGCCTCTGATCGCAAGCTAGTTTATCAATTCCAGCGCAGAACATCATCCCAGTGAGCCGTGATGAGCTTCTCGCCGACACGGTCGGCAGTAAGCGACAACCTCGTGACGGTCGATGAACATGCTCAGCTTTCCGATCGCGACTGCATTCGCTGGTGTCTCGCTTATCTTGGTCCGTGCCACCAGCCTTTGTCGTAGCCGCTGTTTTTGGTGCCAAAACGGCAAGCGCGTTGATCCGAGACGCGATCAACCAGATTTTCTCGATCCTGTTTCCATTGAATCTTAAGCTGAGCCGAACGCCCGAAAGTCTTGATTTATCGAACGTCGTTCACCCGAGCTGCACGCCATATGCCGGCCAGAAGCTCTGCTACCGCGTGATGGAGAACGAGCGCTCGGGCAGACGCGCTCGAATGGGCGACGACGCGCGGCTCCCAGTCGGGGCGCACGGCGTGGCAGTTCATCCAGGACCTCGCCGGCCGGCTCGGGAGGCCGCTCGACATGCCTGATAAGGCGTCTCAGATTGGTCGCGCAGATTTCTGAAATCCGATCCGATGGACGACTGCCTCGCCGCAACACGGTTGGACGCTTTCAGCCTGTCGCGCGTTCGAACGGAAGCCGAAAGGAAATGCCATGCCTGTGATCGAACCGAACGGCGTTGCGCTCCCCACGATTAGCCGCGAAGATCAGGAGCGCTGCGAAGAACTTCTGCAGCGTTGGATGGTTGCCCTGAACAGCTATGACGCCGCCGGCATGAAATCGGTGATGCGCTTCCCGCATGTGCGGCTCGCCGAGAACCGCGTCGCAATCTACCAAGCCGACGATAGTCCGATGGATTTGTTCATGCGGTTGCGGCAGCAGCACGGCTGGCATCACAGCGCGTGGAATGAGATAAGGCTCCTCCAGTCCTCACCGACCAAGGCCCATTACGCTGTCCAATACACACGCTACCACGAGGATGGCTCGGTGCTCAGCGTCTGCGATTCTCTCTACATGTTCACCTGCGTCGACGGCGACTGGAAGCTCCAAGGCCGCTCGAGCTTCGGCGCCTAACACTACCTTGGCACTTTGGAAGCATGCCGCGAGACCTGCCGATGGCAGTATGGGCAACGATGCGGAACCGCAGGCGAAGCGAACAGCTTGGCGACGATGGCGCGGCGGATCTCAGGCAGCGATGGCTGCGGCGGCGGTCCGTCGCGG
>JAFASL010000104.1 GCA_019244535.1 Alphaproteobacteria bacterium | reverse complement strand
TCTCGAGAACCCCGAATTGCGGCAGCCGAGAAACCCAGACAATTGAGGCCAAGGCGGCGATGTCTGCCTACGAGGGACTGACAGGTTCGAATCCACCTCTCTCCAGGGGTGGCCCAGCGCGACTTCTCCGGTCGTGAAGATGTGAGTTCCCGCTGTCTAATTCGGCGTTCCCCAAGCCGGGTGATGCGGTCGATCTCTGATGCCTCCAACACCGGAAACATGTGATGGTGGCGGGCATCGATCAGCATGTCGGGCGATAATGGCATGGCGCTGGGCGTGTGGTTGTGCTGCTCGTGTCGCCGAACGATCAGCCGGACGAGGTGGTCTATGCCATGGTCAAGGAGCGCGACGCCGTTGCCGGCTATGGCGGTCTGGAATGCCGCTGCTGAATCATTGATCTGCAAGACAACGTGGCGTGATCCCATAGGACAAGAACCGAGAAATGGGAAGATGAAAAACCATCGACAGATTCGACAAAGCAGGCGAGTAACGGTCAGAGGAGCGTGTCAAGGTATTAGACACCTCCTCGAGTATTGAGCCATGCGCCTGCCCTTCGCTCCACCTCTTGCCCCTATGTTGTCCAGCGCCGCAGACGCCTTGCCTGGCGGCGCGGGATGGCAGTTCGAGCCCAAATGGGACGGCTTTCGAACATTGGTGTTTCGCGATGGGGACGAGGTCCTGCTGCAAAGCCGCGACGAGAAGCCGATGAACCGATACTTCCCGGAGCTCATCAGCCCACTGGCCGCCACGCTACCCGAACGCTGCGTCGTCGACGGCGAGATCGTGATCGTCGGGGGCGGCGGGCTCGACTTCGAGGCCCTGCTCTTGCGCATCCATCCCGCCGCGTCGCGGGTGAAGCTGCTCGCCGCGCAGACGCCGGCCTCGTTCGTGGCCTGGGATCTGCTCGCGCTGGGCGAGGATGACCTGCGCGACGCGCCGCTCGCCGTGCGGCGCGAACGGCTCGAGCACGTGCTGGCCGGCGCGGCGCCGCCGGTGCACCTCTCACCGGCGACGCGCGACCCTGCGCTTGCGGCGGACTGGTTCCGCCGCTTCGAGGGCGCCGGTCTCGATGGTGTCATGGCAAAGCGTCTCGACGCGCCCTATCGCGCCGGGGAACGCACGATGATCAAGGTGAAGCACGAGCGCACGGCCGACTGCGTGGTCGCCGGCTTCCGCTGGCACAAGCAGGGCGCCGGCACGATGATCGGCTCGCTCCTGCTCGGCCTCTACGACGACAATCACACGCTCCACCATGTCGGGGTCGCCGCGGCGTTCACGGCCGCGGTGCGCAAGCAACTCGTGGTCGAGTTGATACCGCTACGCGCGGACGCACTCGAAGACCATCCCTGGCGGGATTGGGCCGCGGCACAGGAGGAAGCGAGCGCGACGGGACAGCGGCTGCCCGGCGCGACCAGCCGGTGGAACCGCGGCAAAGATCTGAGCTGGAGCCGCTGCGGCCGGAGCGCGTCTGTGAAGTCGCATACGACCACATGCAGGGGACTCGGTTCCGGCATGCCGCGAGGTTCCTGCGCTGGCGCCCGGACAAGCGTCCGCAGGACTGCCGCTACGATCAGCTGGAAGTCACGCCCGCCTACGAACTGGACCGCGTTTTCGGCGCGCGCGACCCCAGTCAGCCGCGCGGCGACGCGGCCCAGGGATCATAGTCGGGTTCAGGCGGATCTTCCGGCGGGCGCTCGCCCTCGGGAACGTTGCGCAGATTGATCCGGATGCGAGTCCAGGTGGTCGAGCGGCCGCGCATCGCGTCGACGAGGACATCGTCCGCGTGCAGCCGCGCCGCCGCTTTCGGATACCGGGCTTTCCAGCGTTCGAGGCCGGCGAGAGCGTCCGCCTTATGCGCCGCTTTGGCGACGATGATGAGTGGCTGGGTCGACTGACGGCGGCCGTGGCGCTCCGCATGGCGGATGCGCCGGCCACATGACGGAGGCCCACCGCATTCCTCGGCCTCGGTCGGCATTGGTATGGATCGCAGGCTCTGGGCGTCATGGGTC
>JAFASL010000083.1 GCA_019244535.1 Alphaproteobacteria bacterium | reverse complement strand
AACGACAGGAGAGTTTTTCAGGCACCCTGCTGGGCCCCGATCCCTGCTAAGCAGAGGTGCGGGGGTCGAGCGCGTCGCGCAAGCCGTCGCCAATGAAATTGATCGACAGCACTGCAAGAAAGATCGCTCCGCCGGCAAAAAGCGCCCAATGCGGCGCGATGTCGAGGTAGTCTTTGGCATCGAACAGGATGCGGCCCCAGGTCGGGGTATCGGGCGGGAAACCGAGCCCGAGAAAGGACAAAGTCGATTCGGCGATGATCGCGGCGGCGACATCGATCGTGCCGGCGACGATAATGGGTCCCAGCGAGTTCGGCAGGATATGGCGTGCCACCACGCGCAAGCCGCTCATACCAATAGCGCGCGCCGCCTCGACAAACTCCTTTTCACGCAGGGAGAAAAATTGTGCGCGCACGAGCCGCGCCACCTGCATCCAACGGAAGCCGCCGATCACTGCGACAATCAGGATAAAGGTGCCGAACTCGGGCCCGACCAGTTGCTTTAACGGTTCGCGAAACAGATAGATGATCAGCAACAGCAGCGGTAACGGCGGCAATGACAGAAACAGGTCGATAATCCATATCAGCACTGCGTCGACGCTACCGCGGGACATGCCGGCAATTGCGCCGATCGCCGTGCCGACAGTGACCGCCACCAGCATCGCGGCGAGTCCGACCGCGAGCGATATGCGGCCGCCATAGAGCATTCGGGCGAGTAGATCCTGGCCGAGGTCGTCAGTGCCGAACGGGTGACCCCACGACGGACCTTCGAGATGCGCGCCGAAATCGATGTCGTTGATCGGCACTCGCCACAGCAGCGGTCCGAATGCGACCGCGAGCAGCATCATCGCGAAAATGAAGGCGCTCGCAACCGCCAGCTTATGGCGGCAAAAGCGCCGCCAGAACTCGCCGGCCGGCGACGCCCGCTCGACCCCGCCTATGGTTTCCGGCAGCGGGCTAACGGTAGGCGATGCGAGGGTCGAGCCAGCCATACAGGATATCGGCAACGAGGTTGAACAAAATCACGAGACAGGCGAAGACGAACGTTACCGCCATGATCACCGGCGTGTCATTGGCGAGGATGGAGCTGATCAGCAAAGACCCGATGCCGGGGATGCGAAAGATCTGCTCGGTGACAATAGCGCCCCCGAACAATGCCGGCATCTGCAACGCCACCAGGGTCACCACGGGAATCAATGCATTGCGCACGACATGCTTGATCACGACCATCCGCTCGGGCAGCCCTTTGGCGCGCGCGGTCGTGACATAGTCCAGCCGAATGACCTCGAGCACCGAGGAACGTACGTAGCGGGTCCAGGAAGCCGCCTGCACCAGCGCGAGCACGGCGATCGGCATTATCGCCTGTTTGAACTCCTCCCAATACCACTGCCACCCGCTACCGCCGAGGTCGGTGCGGTACACGAAGGGCAGCCAGTCGAGATAAATGCTGAACAGCAGGATGAACAACAGGCCGGTGAAGAATGTCGGTAATGAAAAGCCGATGAATGCCAGCAGATTAGCGATCTGGTCGAAGACCGAATAGGGCCGCACCGCCGAATACACTCCGACGGGAAGCGCGATCATCAGCGCGAGCACCTGCGAGGAACCGATAATGAGCAAGGTGGCCGGCAGCCGCTGCAGGATCAACGTGTCGACATCCATCCGGCTGACGAACGAGAACCCCCAATCGCCATGCAGCATTGCGACGAGCCAATGCGCGTAGCGCAGCGCGATCGGGTCGTCGAGCCCAAATTTCGCCCGCAATGCGGCCGCCACATCTGGCGGGACGTTCGGGTTGCTCGCGAGTTCGCCGAACGGGTCGCCGGGGGCGAGCGCCAGTACTGCAAAAAGCACGACGCTGATCCCGAGCAGGCTCGGAACCGCGATCAGCAAGCGCCTGAGCAGGTAACGGCCCATCAACTCGACTGATGCTCTGATACCAACATGTGCTTCAGATTACGTCATGGCCGGGCTTGTCCCGGCAATCTACGTCTTTGCCTCACGCTGCACCGCCCGGCGCGCAACGGGTGGATGGCCGGATCCACTGATACGAACCCGTTCACGCCTCGCGATACCAGTCCTTCAGGTTCCAGAAATCGTTGTCCCAGCCGCTCAAGGTTGCTTTGAGGTTGTTTGACATGACGGCGACCCAGCGGCGGTTCACCACCGGGATGACGGCTATCTCGTTCACGACCAAGTCGTTCATCTTGATGAACAGCGCGGCGCGTTTCACGGGGTCGAGTTCGCTTTGTGCCGCAAGAAAAGCCTTGTCGTATTCGTCATTGCGCCAGCGCGTGGAGTTCATTCCTTGCCATTTGTTGTCTTTTGATGCGGCCTCCCAAGATACGAATTGCTGCATGAAACGCTCCGGATCCGGAACCGATGGCGTGCCCGTAGTAAACATTTGGATGTCGGTATAAAATTTCCTTGCGGTATCCGGATTTGCAACGTCGGAAGAAAAGTAGACCGACGCCGTTACCGACTTAAGCTCGATATCGATACCCGCCTTCTGGCATGCCTGTTTCACAATAGCCTGGGTCTTCTGGCGCGGCGCATTGATCGAGGTCTGAAATACAAATTTGAGGTTCTTGCCATCCTTTGCGCGTATTCCGTCGGGACCACGTTTCCAGCCAGCCTCGTCGAGCAACCGGTTCGCCTTGTCGATGTTGAACTCCCATGCCGTGTTCTTCGAGACAAAGCCCTCCGGGTTGTTGAGGAAATTTCCGGTCGCGACTGCGGTGCGCCCGTATATGTACCTTTGCACCGATGCGCGATCCACGAGCAGCCGCAACGCCTGTCTGACGGCCGGATCGCTCAGAAGCGGGTGTGTCGTCTTGAGGCTCGAGCGCTCACCGTCGACCTCGGTCCACGGGTCGGTGTTGTTGAGCTGGATGTGCTCGATCGCTCGGCTTAGGACGATCTCGGCGCGGCCCTTGGCGTTGCCGGCATTTTCGAGCTTGACGAGAATCTCGTCCTCGACCTGCATGTTCCATCCGAAATCGTATTCGCCAGTCTGGATCACCGCGCGCGCCGCCGAGACCGCGTCGCCGCCCCCCTTCATCTCGATCGCGTCGAAATAAGGCCGGTTCGGGACGTGATAGGCGGGGTTGCGCTCGCCCCTGACGAGATCGCCGGGCTTGAACTCGACAAACCGGTAAGGACCGGTTCCGACCGGCTTAAGGTTTGCCGGCGCCTCGCGCGAATTGGCGCCCTTGTAAGCTTCGAACAGGTGTTTTGGTATGACCATGCCGGTGGCGCCGACGAACATGCGTGTCCAGAAGGGCGTTGGCTTGCCGAACCGGACGCGCACGGTGAGCGGATCGATCTTTTCGACCTTGGCATCCCGGTAGTCGCCGATTGTCGTTGCAGCCGTTGCCGGGTCGGAGGCGTATTCCCAATTGAACACGACGTCGTCGGCGGTGAACGGCCGGCCGTCATGCCATTCCACACCCTTTTTGAGCTTCCAGGTCACCGACATGCCGTCCGCGGCGATGCCGCCGTTCTCGATGTCGGGCAGTTCGGCCGCCAGCACCGGGACCAAATTGCCGTCCGGGTCCCACGCCGCCAGAGGTTCGTAAAATATGCGGGCACCCTCCTGGTCCTTTGTGCCAACGGCAAAATGTGGGTTGAGCAGAGTTGCGCCTTGCCAAAAGAGGGTCTTGAGCGTCCCGCCGCCGCCCGCTTTGGTCGGCTTGTAATTGCTCCGAGGCGCCACTGTCTGCGCGAGGCCTGCTTGAGCGAGGAGTTGCGTTGCGAAAGGGGTGGTAAGACCGAGGCCGACCATCTTGCGCACGAACGCGCGCCGGGACACGCGCTCCGCCTTCACTTCGGCTATGAGCTCTCTCAGCGCCCGCTCATTCATGAAGCTCTCCCGGCAGGCGTCTGCTCCGCGGCGGCGTCATGTTTCGCGGTACCAATTCCTCAGGTCCCATAAGACGTTGTCCCAGCCGCTCAAATTCGCCCGGAGCCGGCGCGACAACGCCGAGACGCCGGGGCGGTAGACGACTGGAATAACCGTCGGATCTCCAACCACCATTTCGTTCATCTCTATGAACAACGCCGCCCGCTTGATCGGGTCGAGCTCCCCTTCGGCGGCATGGAAGGCCTTATCGTATTCCTCGTTGCGCCAGCGCGTGATATTGCGCCCCTGCCATTTGTTGTCCTTTGAGGCAATCTCGGTCGAAAGAAACTGGCGCATGAAAAGGCCGGGATCCGGCTCTCCCATCGTTGTCGTGAACATCTGCATATCGGCGTAGAATTTTGCGTAAGTATCGGGGTTCGCCACGTCCGAAGAAAAATAGACGGACGCGGTTATCGATTTCAGTTCCATGTCAATGCCTGCCTTTTGGCAGGCCTGCTTGACAATCGCTTGCGTCTTCTGACGCGGTGCATTGATCGAGGTCTGAAAAACCAGCTTCAGCTTCTTGTTGTCCTTGGCCCGGATGCCATCGGTTCCGCGCCGCCAGCCGGCCTGCTCCAGCATCTGGTTCGCCTTCTCGATGTTGAACTCCCAATGCGTGTTCTTGGACACGAAGCGCGGCGGATTGTTGATGAAATTACCTGTCGCGAGCCCGGTGCGCCCATAGATGTGGGCCTCTATCGAGGCGCGGTCGACGAGCAGCGTGAGCGCCTTGCGGACCGCGGGATCGCTGAACAGCGGATGTTTTGTTTTGATGCTCGACCGTTCGCCGTCGACGTCGGTCCATGGGTCTGTATTGTTGAGCTCGATATGTTCGATATTGCCGCCGGGCACGATTTCGACGCGGCCCTTGGCGTTGCTGCCACCCTCCAGCTTGAGAAGGATCTCATCCTCGACCTGCAGGTTCCACGCATAATCGTATTCGCCGGTCTGGATGACCGCGCGGGCTGCCGAGACAGCATCGCCTCCGCCCTTCATTTCGATCGCGTCGAAATACGGGCGGTTCGGCAGGTGATAGGACGGGTTGCGCTCGCCTTTGACGAGGTCGCCCGGCCTGAACTCGACGAACCGATAAGGGCCGGTCCCGACCGGCTTCAGGTTCTCCGGCGCGTCGCGCGAACTGGCGCCCTTGTAGGGTTCGAAAAGATGCTTCGGAATGATCATCCCGAACTGACCGACAAAGGCGCTCGCCCAGAACGGCGTCGGTTTCGAAAAGCGCACCCGAACAGTGAGCGGATCGACCTTTTCGACCGTAACGTTCCGGTAGCTGCCGATCGTCGTGGCTGCCGTTGCCGGGTCGGCGGCGTATTCCCAGTTAAACACGACATCGTCGGCGGTGAACGGCTGGCCGTCGTGCCATTGCACGTCCTTCTTAAGCTTCCAGATCACCGACAGGCCGTCGGGAGCAACACCGCCATTCTCGATCTCCGGGATTTCGGCGGCGAGCACCGGCACCAGATTGCCGTCACGGTCCCAGGCGGCTAGGGGCTCGTAGAAGATGCGCGCCCCTTCCTGGTCCTTGGTTCCGACCGCGAAGTGCGGATTGAGCAAAGTCGGGGCCTGCCAAAACAGAACTTTGAGCGAGCCGCCACCCCCGGCTTTGGTGGGCTTGTACTCTGCTGGGGCTGCCATCTGTGCCATCCCGGAAGCGGCCAACAGCCGAGCCGCAAAAGGCGCAGTGAGCCCGAGCCCGACCATCCGTTGTACGAAAGCACGACGGGACACTCGGCCCGCTCTCACGGCCGCCGCGAGATCTCGCAAGTCTTGCTCGTTCATGGAGAAGTCCCCGGGGAGAAGTCCTCGACCGGCATTACCGAATCACAACGGGTCGGCAATTTAGCACCTGACGGCGGCAGGAACCATTCTCGTCAATAAAGCACGGAAGGCAGATACGCGCCGGCAGGCTCGTTGTAGAGGCCGATCGTCATAAGGGTCATCTGATGCACCAGGCGCAGCTTGTTGCGCAAACACCAGCGGAACAGCTCGCCATTGCGCGTCGGCACCAAAAACCCGCCCCCCGGGAAAGCCGACGCCGCACCAATCAATGCCATAACCCCCTGGTTGGTGGCAGCAACGGTGTGCCCAAAGAATGCGATGCCGGTGGTATACGCCGTGATCTTGCCCAAATGCTCAACGACGCACCCTGTTCCTTGCGCAATGGCGTCCCGCAGTTCCCCTCCGCGGTGGTGGCCGTGGACGCGCTCGCACAATTCATTGCATTTGGCAACATCTGCCTCGTTTGCCTCCCGGACGTCGTAACCCGAAAATTTGATCGCTAACGGGCGGCCGTTGATTTTGGACACCGCTTCGCGGCTGTCGAAGCCGAGATCGGTGTATAGGCACAAGGACCGATTGTGGTAGGCGGATTGCAGCAGCCGCACGCCGGCAAGCCCCTTCTCGGCCGCGCGCTCGATCATTGCAAGCATTAGCCGGCGACCAGCCCCTCGGTTTTGTAGCGCAGGATCGACGGTGATCGGACCTATCCCGCCGATCGGGCCACGCTCGTCGAGAAAATTGCTGCCGACAATCCTTCCGTCAACCTCAGCGACCACCGCGTGGGAGCCCGGATTATTCAATAATCCCCGCATCAACTCGATGCCGACTTCCGCTGACGGGAGATCCCAAGGGAAATTATGCTCGCTCGAGATCGCTTTAAACGCCTCGAAGCAGATCGAGCCGCAAATTTCGGCGTCCCCAGGCACGCCAGGGCGAAGAACCAGGTTCATCCATCACCTACGTAACCGACCCGCGGGTCCTTAGCAGAAGGGAGGCGTAGAAGCATCCAAAGATTGGATCGGCTGACCCTTGTCCTCGACGCGCATTCGGCGGATTATTTCCATCTGGCCGATCGTCCAAGAGAAGGAAATACCCATGCTGACGCGCGAAGAGAACGAGCTGGTGACGAGAATAGGACCGGGCACGCCGATGGGGGACGTGATGCGGCGGTATTGGGTTCCGGCGCTGATGTCTCGCGAACTGCCCGAGCAGGACTGCCCGCCGGTGCGCGTCCAACTGCTCGGCGAGAAGCTCGTCGCGTTCCGCGACAGCCAGGGCCGCATCGGTCTCGTCGACGAGTTCTGCCCGCACCGCCGCGCGTCGCTGTGGTTCGGACGCAATGAGGAATCAGGCCTGCGCTGTGTGTATCACGGCTGGAAGTTCGACGTCGAAGGCAACTGCCTCGAGCAGATGAACGAGCCGGAGCCGTTCTGCCACAAGGTCCGCCTGACCGCATATCCGACGACCGAGATGGGCGGACTGATCTGGGCCTATATGGGCCCGCGCGACAAGATGCCGGCCCCACCGGCTTTCGAATGGACGCAGGTGCCCGAAACCCACCGCCACGTGTCGAAGGTGTGGGAGGAGTGCAACTGGCTGCAGGCGCTCGAAGGCGGCATCGACACGTCGCACGCGCCGATCCTGCACCGTACCATCACCCCGAACACCAATCGCCCGGGGATCCCCGTTCAGGGCCCGTTTGTGCGCGGCAAGGCGCCGATCCTCGAGGTCGACGTCACCGATTACGGCTATCGGTATGTCGGGATTCGGCCGCTCGACGACGACAAGACCTACGTCCGCTCCTACCACTTCGTGATGCCGTTCACGCAGATCCGCCCGCAGCAGCTGGGCCGTGCCCTGGGCGGCGGCGACCGCACCAACATCGCAGGGCACATCTGGGTCCCGATCGATGACGAGAACTGCATGGTGTATAACTGGATGTACAGCTATGGCGAGGAGGGTCTGAGCGAGGACGACCGCATGGAGCGCGGCAACGGCAACGGCCCCGATTATGTCGAGCAATCAGGCGAGTTTCGCTCCTTGCGCAATGCAAGAAACGATTGGAAGATCGATCGGCGGGTGCAGAGATACGAGACCTTCACCGGAATCGACGGCATCAACACGCAGGACCGGGCATTGCAAGAGGGGATGGGGCCCGTTGTCGACCGCTCCAAGGAGCATCTCGGCCCGGCCGACCGTGCGATCATCGCGACACGGCGCCTTCTGCTGCAGGCGGTCAAAACCGTGCAGGAAGGTGGCGCCCCGCCTGGCGTAGATACCAGCTACTATTCGGCCCGCGCGATCGAAAAGATCTTTCCGCGCGAGATCGCCTGGCGCCAGACCGTGCTTCCCGAGATGTACGCCGAGAACGTGCCGGTCGCAGCGAAGTAACAAACTCCCTCACGCGTTCCTTCCCTCTGTGATGAGTTGAGGGACTGACCCATGTTCATCGTGGATGCGCAGGTCCACATCTGGGGTGCAAATACGGCAGAACGGCCGTGGCCGACTGGGCGCAGCGCGCCGCATCGGGCGCGGACTTTCTCGAAAGACGATCTGCTGAGGGAGATGGACGCGGCCGGGGTTGCGCGGGTCGTCATCGTGCCGCCTTCCTGAGAAG